>JADCBH010000117.1 GCA_020253595.1 Brevundimonas sp. | reverse complement strand
CTGGCCAAGGAACTGCATCCCGACAAGAACCGGGGCAATCCGGTCGCCGAGGAGCGGTTCAAGAAGGTCTCGGCCGCCTTCGACCTGCTGAGCGATCCCAAGAAGAAGGCGCGGTACGACGCCGGCCAGATCGATGCCGAAGGCCAGGAACAGTACCGGGGCTTTTCGGGCGCCGGCGGACCGGGCGCTGGGCCGGGCGGCTTCGGCTACTCCCAAGCGGGCGGGCCGGGCGGTCGGGCGGCGTTCGACGACATCGACCTGGAGTCCATCTTCGGCAACTTCGGGCAGCGGGGACCGCAGCGCGCCTTCGGCAAGGGCCAGGACGTACGCGCCACGCTGGAGATCAGCCTGGAGGACTCCATCGGCGGGGCCAGCCGGAGGATCCAGTTCTCGGATGGACGAACGCTGGATGTGAACATTCCCAAGGGCGCGGCGAACGGCCAGACGATCCGGCTGCGCGGCCAAGGGATGCCGGGGCGCACCGAAGCCGGCGACGCCCTGATCGAACTGCGGGTCGCGCCCCATCCGATCTTCCGGGTCGAGGGCGCCGATGTGGTGATGGACCTGTCGGTCTCGGTGCCGGACGCGGTGCTGGGGGGCAAGGTCGAGTGCGCGACACCGGATGGAACCGTGGCGGTGACCGTGCCCAAGGGCGCGAACTCGGGTCAGGTGCTGAGGCTTAAGGGCAAGGGGGCCTATGCGGGCGGAGCACGCGGCGACCTGAAGGCGCGGATCATGGTGACCCTGCCCGACCGGGTCGATCCGATCCTGGAGCGGATCGCCGAGGACTGGAGGAAAACCCGACCCTACAAGCCGGGGCGCGGGTGATGGACAAGCCGACGGTGAAGCCCGAGCGGCCCTGGTTCTCCGCCGGGCCGACGGCCAAGCGACCGGGATGGTCGTCGCAAGCCCTTCCGCACGACCTGCTGGGCCGGGGCATCCGCGCGCCCGAGGTGGTGGAGCGGTTCGCCCATGCCCTCAGGCTGACCAAGGCCCTGCTGGAGGTGCCCGAGGACTGGGTGCTGGCCTATCTACCCGGGTCCGACACCGGGGCGGTCGAGGCGGCCATGTGGAACATGCTCGGCGCACGGCCGACGCAGGTGATGGCGTTCGAGAACTTCGGCAAGCTGTGGGCGGTCGATGCCAGGGATCACCTGAAGCTGCCGGACCTGGAGCTGCTGGAAGCGCCGTGGGGGCAGCTGCCAGATCTGAGCCAGGTCGATCCCAAGAAGGACCTGGTGTTTCCCTGGAACGGGACGACGGCGGGCGTGCGGGTGCCCAACGCCGACTTCATCTCGAAGGATCGCGAGGGGATCGTGATCTGCGACGCGACCAGCGCCGCCTTCGCCATGCCGATCGACTATGAGCGCGTCGATGTGGTGACCTTCAGCTTCCAGAAGGCGCTGGGCGGCGAGGCGGGGATCGGCATCGCGGCGCTGGGGCCCCGGGCGGTGGCGCGGCTGGACGCGTACGAGCCGCCGCGGGCGGTGCCCAAGGTGCTGAGGCTCAGGGACGCCAAGGGGTTCGACCGGGCTCTGGCGACCGGGACCATGATCAACACCTTCAGCCTGTGGACGCTGGAGGACTGGATCGACGCGCTGGAGTGGGCGCAAGCCGTCGGCGGGCTGAAGGAACTGATCCGGCGCACGGATGCGAACGCCAAGGCCCTGTTCGACTGGGTCGAGCGGACCGACTGGATCGAACCTCTGGCGGTCGATCCGGCGACGCGGTCGACCACCTCGGTGTGCCTGAAGATCGTCGATCCGCGCGTGACGGCTCTGGACGAGGCGGGACGCTATGCCTTCGTCCGGCGGATGAAGACCCTGCTGGAGGCCGAGGGCGCGGCCTATGACGTCGAGAGCCACAGGAACGCACCGGCGGGGTTGCGGCTGTGGTGCGGCTGCACGGTCGAGACCGAGGACGTGGTGGCCGCGACACCGTGGTTGGAGTGGGCGTTCCTGACGGCGGTCGCGGAGCTTTAGAGGAGGCGGATCGGGATATCCGTCAGTCGAGAGCCGACACGCGCCAAGCCCCGGTCGAAGGTCGCAAGGCCGTGTTGATGATCTGTTTGGACGAGATGCAGGGCGTCTGCGAAATCCAGTCCATCGAGAGCCCAGTCGAAGGCCCGGTCAATAAGCCATGAGTCCTCGACGATGATATGCTCGAGACCGAGAAGAGCCCTCAGCGAGGCAACGACCCTTTCTGTCGAGTATCCATAAAGGCTCCGCAGCACCCAGCCGGTCTCCAGGATCACGGTCATCGAAACGAAAACCGGGCTCCCTTCGATCAGAGTCCTCGCTCGCTCCGCCTGATCAGGATCGTCGACCACGATCAGTCGGACGACGACATTGGTGTCAATCGCGATCATATTCGCGGTCGTAGTTCCGACGGAAATGCGCCGACACTGCCTCGTCCATGTCTTTGATGCTGACGGGTGGACCGTCATACTTGAGCATTCCGTAGACGTCCTCCATGCGCGTCGGCGGAAAGGGAGAGGCGGGGGTCAGCAGGACACCTTCCGGCGTCTCCTTGACGATCAGCCGCGTGCCAGGGGGCCAGCGGCGATGATCGCGGACGGCCTTGGGCAGGATGACCTGGCCCTTCGTCGAAACGGTCGTCGTTAGCGAAGGCGAGCGCGGCATTGGCACGGCTCCATGTAAGATCACGGTAAGATAGCCTTCCAGGGCCTTCGTCGCAATACGTCGGTCCTGCGCGACATCGTCCGATTCCCCCGCTATAGCCCCTCGCGCATTCAGCGGAGACTTGTGCATTGGCGAACGTGGCGGTGGTCGGAGCCCAGTGGGGCGACGAGGGCAAGGGCAAGATCGTCGACTGGCTGTCGAACCGCGCCGACGTGGTCGTGCGGTTCCAGGGCGGACATAACGCCGGCCATACGCTGGTGGTCGGCGACGTCACCTACAAGCTGAGCCTGCTGCCGTCGGGCGTGGTGCAGGGCAAGCCGTCGGTGATCGGTAACGGGGTGGTGGTCGATCCCTGGGCGCTGCTGGACGAGATTTCGCGCATCGAGGCTCAAGGGGTGGCGATCACGCCCCAGCTGCTGACGCTGGCGGACAACGCCTGTCTGATCCTGCCGCTGCACCGGGATCTGGACCAGGCGCGGGAAGCGGCGGCGGGTGTCACCAAGATCGGCACGACCGGGCGCGGCATCGGCCCGGCCTATGAGGACAAGGCGGGACGGCGCGCCATTCGCGTGGGCGACCTGGCCGATCCGGAGGCGCTGGACGCCAAGATCCAGCGGCTGCTGGCCCACCACAATGCGCTGAGGAAGGGTCTGGATCTGCCCGAGGTCGATGTGGCCGGGCTGAAGGCCCAGCTGATGGAGATCGCGCCGCGTGTCCTGGCGTTCGCCAGCCAGCCGGTGTGGCGGATGCTGGACGGGTTCCGGGCCGAGGGACGGCGCATCCTGTTCGAAGGCGCGCAGGGGTCGTTGCTGGACGTCGACCACGGCACCTATCCCTATGTGACGTCGTCCAACACAGTGGCGGGTCAGGCTGCGGCGGGGTCCGGGCTGGGACCGAGCGCGGTCGGCTTCGTTCTGGGGATCGTCAAGGCCTATACGACCCGCGTCGGCGAGGGGCCGTTCCCGACCGAGCTGTTCGACGAGGACGGCAAGCGCATCGCCGAGCGCGGGCGCGAGTTCGGCACAGTGACGGGCCGGCCGCGGCGCTGCGGCTGGTTCGACGCGGTTCTGGTGCGGCAGTCGATCGCCATCAACGGCATCCACGGCATCGCCCTGACCAAGCTGGATGTCCTGGACGGGTTCGACGAACTGAAGATCTG
>JADCBH010000116.1 GCA_020253595.1 Brevundimonas sp. | reverse complement strand
GGATCTCGGCGATGCGGACATCGCGGCCCTGTTCGCTGAGGCGCTGGAGCGTGCCGGCACGCTTTACCGTTCGATCCCTGACGCCGTCGTCGCCGAGGGCGTGACCCAGTATCCCGGGCTGGAGCGCGACATCGCCCGCTTCGCCCGCATCGCCCAGCAACCGCTGTGGGCACCGGGCACCATGACCCCGGCGGCGGACGGGTCCCTCACCATGGCCGGTGCCCTTACGGTGCAGCCCGGCGTGATCCTCAAGGCCTGGCTGGGCGAGGTCGAGCTGCGGACCGTCGCGGTCACCGGCCTGACCCCGAACGGTCCCGGCTGGACCATCCAGGCCGCGACCGGCGAGACCCTGGACGTCGACAGCGTCGTGGTCGCGGCCGGATGGGGCGTCTCCGCCCTGCTGCAGGACCTGTCGATCACGCCGGTTCGCGGTCAGGCGGACTGGATTTCGGGCCACTCCGCGCCCGCCGAGGCCTGGGGCGGCTACATCGCGCCCACGCCAGAGGGGTTCCTGTTCGGCGCGACCCACGACCGGGGCGAGGTCGCGACCGAGGTTCGCGCGGCCGACACGGAGCGAAATCTGGCCACACTGGCCAAACGTCGTCCAGACCTGGCCGAAACGGCCCGGCGCAGCACCTTGCACGCGCGGGCGGCCGTCCGGGCAACGACCCGCGACCGGTTGCCTCTGGCCGGTGTGATCGCGGGTCATCCGGGACTGTTCGTGCTGGGCGGGCTGGGGTCGCGGGGCTTCTGCCTTGCTCCCTTGCTGGCCGACCATGTGGCGGCCCTGATCCTGGATCGACCGTCGCCCTTGCCCCTCTCGCTCGCGCGCCGGGTCGATCCGTCTCGACCGACCGCCCTTGCGCAACCTTCAGAGCCGCGCGACGGTTAGGCCTGAGCCCTTCTGGAGGTTCCCCATGCGCGCCCTGTCCGCCCTTCTCGCCCTGCCTCTCATCCTTGCCGCCTGCGCGCCCGTGGAGGGCGCGAACGCAACCCGCACGACCGAGCCCCGCGCCTGCTTCCTGGTCCAGCAGGCGACCAGCTTCCGGGCGGACGGTCAGCAGAGCGTCTACATCCGCACGGTCGGGCGCGACGTCTTTCGCCTGGACACCTCTGTCTGTCCGGGTCTGGAGACGAATTTCCAGATCGGCCTGGATCCCGGCCTAGGCTTTTCCAGCCGGCTCTGTGAAGGCGACACCGTGCGGCTGATCGCGCGCGGCTACTCGTCCGATATCGAGGCCTGCCCGGCCCGCGTCATGGCACGTCTGACCGAGGCCGAGATCGAGGCCCTGCCCGCCCGCGATCGCCCCTGAAGCCTCAGGGCCTCTGCGCGTAGCCCAGCCGCTTGTTCAGCCGCTCGATCAGGTCGATGGCCGTCTCGGCGATGACCGAGCCGGGCGGATAGACGGCCGCCGCCCCCATGTCGATCAGGGTCTGGACGTCATCCGGCGGAATGACGCCACCGACCGTGATCATGATGTCGGGTCGCCCCAGCCGCTCCAGCTCGGCCTTGAGCTCGGGCAGGAAGGTCAGGTGCCCGGCCGCCAGCGACGACGCGCCCACGACATGGACGTTCTTCTCGACCGCGTCCCTCGCGGCCTCGGCGGGCGTCTGGAACAGGGGGCCGGCGGTGACGCCGAAGCCAAGGTCTCCATAGGCGGTCGCGACCACCTTCTGGCCCCGGTCGTGGCCGTCCTGGCCCAGTTTGGCGATCAGGATGCGCGGCGGCCCACCGTCGTTCTCCACGAAGGCGGCGACCATGTCGCGAGCGCGCGATACGCGGCCGTCGGACCCGGCGGCCTTGCCATAGACGCCCGACACCGTCTCGACCGTGGCGACGTGGCGGCCGAAGGCGGCTTCCAGCGCATCCGACATCTCCCCGACCGTGGCGTGGGCCCGGGCGGCGCGGACGCAGAGCTCCAGCAGATTGGCGGTTCCGCGCGCGCCCTCTGTCAGGGCGGTCAGGGCGGCCAGCGTCGCCGCCTCATCGCGTTCGGCGCGCAGGCGTTGCAGCTTCTCGATCTGGCGGGCCCGGACCTCGGCGTTGTCGACCTTCAGCACCGGAATGTCGTCGGGCGTATCCGACAGGTAGCGGTTGACCCCCACCACCGTCTGCTGGCCCGTATCGATCCGGGCCTGGGTGCGGGCGGCGGCCTCCTCGATGCGGCGCTTGGGCAGGCCGGCCTCGATGGCCCTGGCCATGCCGCCCAGAGCCGCCACCTCGGCCATGTGGGCGCGGGCGCGCTCCGCCAGATCGTGCGTCAGGCGTTCGACGAAGAAGCTGCCGCCCCAGGGATCGATGACCTTCGTCAGGCCGGTCTCCAGCTGCAGCAGAAGCTGGGTATTGCGCGCGATCCGGGCCGAGAAGTCGGTCGGCAACGCCAGCGCCTCGTCCAGCGAGTTGGTGTGCAGGCTCTGCGTCTGGCCGCCCGCCGCCGCCATGGCCTCGACCATGGTGCGGCTGACGTTGTTGAACACGTCCTGCGCCGCCAGGGACCAGCCCGAGGTCTGGCAGTGGGCGCGCAAGCTCAAGGATCGCGGATCCTTCGGCGCGAACTCGGCCTGCACGGCCTCGGCCCAAAGCAGGCGCCCGGCCCGCAGCTTGGCCACCTCCATGAAGTAGTCCATGCCGACGGCCCAGAAGAAGCTCAGGCGCGGCGCGAACCGGTCCACGTCCATGCCCGCCGCCACGCCGGCCCGGATGTATTCAAGCCCGTCGGCCAGGGTGTAGGCCAGCTCCAGATCGGCGGACGCGCCCGCCTCCTGCATGTGGTAGCCGCTGATGGAGATCGAGTTGAACTTCGGCGTCTCCTTCGCCGTCCACTCGAAGATGTCCGACACGATCCGCATGCTGGGCGCCGGCGGATAGATGTAGGTGTTGCGGACCATGAACTCCTTGAGGATGTCGTTCTGGATGGTGCCGGTAAGTAGCCCGTGCGGCACCCCCTGCTCCTCGGCCGCGACGACGTAGAGGGCCAGGACCGGCAGGACGGCCCCGTTCATGGTCATCGACACCGACATCTGGTCCAGCGGGATGCCGTCGAACAGGGTCCGCATGTCCAGGATGGAATCGATCGCCACCCCCGCCATGCCGACGTCGCCCGCCACGCGGGGATGATCCGAGTCGTAGCCCCGGTGGGTGGCCAGGTCGAAGGCGATGCTCAGGCCCTTCTGACCCGCCGCGAGGTTTCGCCGATAGAAGGCGTTGGACGCCTCGGCGGTCGAGAAGCCCGCGTACTGGCGAATGGTCCAGGGGTTGGACGCATACATGGTCGGATAGGGCCCGCGCACGAACGGCGCGAAACCGGGCAGGCCGTCGGTGTGGGCCACGGCGTCCAGCGCGTCGGCGCCATAGGCGGCAGCGATGTCGATGCCCTCAGGCGTCGGGACGGCGGGGCCGACCGGGGCCTCCAGCGGCGACAGGTCGAGCGTGGCGCGGGTCAGGTCGGGATGCAGGCTCATGCCGCCTCTCCCTCGAAGGTTTCGGCCCAACGGACGGGCGT
>JADCBH010000115.1 GCA_020253595.1 Brevundimonas sp. | reverse complement strand
TGACATCAGCGAGCCGTAGGTGCCGCCGTTGGTGATGGTGAAGGTCCCGCCCTGAAGCTGATCGAGGCTCAGGGTGCCGTCCCGCGCCGCCTTGCCCAGCTCGCCGATGCCCTTCTCGATGCCTGCCAACGTCAACTGGTCGGCGTCGCGCAGCACCGGAACGACCAGGCCCTTGTCGGTGCCCACGGCCACGCCGATGTCGTAGTGGTTCTTGTAGATGATGTCCTGACCGTCGATCTCGGCGTTGACGGCCGGGATCTCTTTCAGGGCGGCCACGACCGCCTTGGTGAAGAAGGACATGAAGCCCAGCTTGACGCCGTGGGCCTTCTCGAAGGCGTCCTTGTACTGGTTCCGCAGCGCCATGACCGTCGTCATGTCCACCTCGTTGAAGGTGGTCAGCTGGGCGGCAGTGTTCTGCGATTCCTTCAGACGGCGCGCGATGGTCTGGCGCAGCCGGGTCATCTTCACCCGCTCTTCGCGAGGGTGATCTGCGCGAGGCGCAGCCGGCGGGGCGGCCACGGCCGGCGCAGGCACCTGGACCGCAGCCGGAGTCGGGGCGGCACCGATAGCTGCAAGCGCATCGCCCTTGGTGATGTTGCCTTTCGGCCCTGTGGGGGCGATCGCGGCGGGGTCCAGATTGTTTTCCGTCACCACGCGCTGGACCGACGGCGACAGGGCGGCGTCGCCCGCCGGGGCCTTGAAGGCAGCCGAGCCGGTGTTGGCCGACGCCGCCGCCGAGGCGGCCAGAGTCGGGGCCGGTGCCGGAGCGGAAGCTGCGAGTGCCGCAGCCGCCACGCCTTCGGTGACCGAGCCAAGGATCGCGCCCGGGGTCACGGTGTCGCCTTCGCCGAACTTGATGTCCGACAGAGTGCCGTCTGACGGTGCGACGACTTCCAGTGAGACCTTGTCGGTTTCCAGCTCAACCAGGACCTCGTCCTTGCGAACCGCGTCGCCCACCTTCTTGGACCATTTGGCGATGGTCGCTTCGGAGACGGATTCTCCGAGGGTGGGGGTCAGGATGTCGGCCATGGGGAAGTTCCGGTCGTTCAGGTCAGGCGGTCATATAGGCAGGTTTGGCGTCAGGCGGGAGACATCCCGCCCGACACTCAGGCGAAAGCCTCGGTGGTGAAGGCCTCGAGTTCCTTGAGGTGGCGGCTCATCTGACCGGCGGCAGTCGAGGCCGAGGCCGGGCGACCGATGTAGCGGGCGCGCTTCGACGTAACGTCGAGCTTCTCCAGCGTCAGCTCCAGCCAGGGGTCAACGAAGGTCCAGCCGCCCATGTTCTTGGGCTCTTCCTGGCACCATACCAGCTCGGCGTTGGGGAAGCGGGCCAGTTCGGTCAGCAGCGACTTCATCGGCCACGGATAGAACTGCTCCAGGCGCAGGAGGTAGACGTCGTCGACGGCCTTCTTCTCGCGGGCGTCGAGCAGGTCGTAGTAGACCTTGCCCGAGCAGAGGATCACTCGGCGGATGTCCTTGTCCGCCTTGATCTTGATGCCGCTAACCTCCGGCCGGGTCTGGGCATCGTCGTGCAGCACGCGGTGGAAGGACGACCCCTCCGCCATGTCCTTGATCGTCGACACCGCCTTCTTGTGACGCAGCAGCGACTTGGGCGTCATCAGCACCAGCGGCTTGCGGAACGGCCGATGCATCTGCCGGCGCAGGATGTGGAAATAGTTGGCCGGGGTCGTGCAGTTGGCGACCTGCATGTTGTCTTCGGCGCACTGCTGCAGGAAGCGCTCCAGACGCGCCGAGGAGTGCTCGGGACCCTGGCCTTCATAACCATGGGGCAGCAGCATCACGAGGCCGCACATGCGCAGCCATTTGCGTTCGCCCGACGAGATGAACTGGTCGATCACGACCTGGGCACCGTTCACGAAGTCGCCGAACTGGGCTTCCCACATGACCAGGGTGTTAGGGTCCGAGAGGGCATAGCCGTATTCGAAGCCCAGCACTGCCTCTTCGGACAAGGCGCTGTCGATGACCTCGAAATGCTGCTGTTCGCCGCCGAGGTTGTTCAGCGGGACGTAGCGGTCTTCGGTCGTCTGGTCGACGATGCCGGAATGGCGCTGGGAGAAGGTGCCGCGCACCGAATCCTGGCCCGACAGGCGTACCGGGAAGCCTTCTGTCAGCAGCGACGCGAAGGCCAGACTCTCGGCCGTGGCCCAGTCGATGTTGGCGCCCGTATCGATCATGTCGCGGCGCTGTTCGATCACCCGCTTGAGCGTCTTGTGGATGTCCACGCTGTTGGGGATGGTCGTCAGGCGATGTCCCAGGTCGCGCAGCTTGGCTTCGGCCACGGCCGTGTCGCCTCGGCGTTCATCGCCATCGGGCAGGCCGATCTCTCTCCACTGACCGTCCAGCCAGTCCGCCTTCTCTGGCTTGAAGCTCTTGCCGGCCTCGAACTCGGTATCGAGGAAGGCCTCGAACCGGGTGACTTCGGCGTCGACGTCGGCCTGGGTCAGCACGCCTTCCGCGACCAGCCGCTTTGCGTAGATCTCCCGCGTCGACGGCAGCGAGCGGATCTTCGAATACATGATCGGCTGGGTGAAGGTCGGGTCGTCGCCCTCATTGTGACCAAAGCGGCGGTAGCAGAACATGTCCACCACCACGTCCTTCTTGAACCTCTGGCGGAACTCGGTCGCCACCTTGGCGGCGAACACGACCGCTTCCGGATCGTCGCCGTTCACATGGAAGATCGGTGCCTGAACCATCAGGGCCACGTCCGACGGGTAGGGGGTCGAGCGGCTGTTCCGGGGCGAGGTGGTGAATCCGATCTGGTTGTTCACCACGAAGTGCATGGTACCGCCGGTGCGATAGCCCTTCAGCCCCATCAGGGCGAAGCACTCGGCCACTACGCCCTGGCCGGCGAAAGCCGCGTCGCCGTGGATCAGGAGCGGCATGACCTTGGAGCGGTCGAGCGCCCACTGGGCCTCGGGCACGCCCTCGTTGGCCTCGCGAATGTCGAAGGCCTGCTTGGCGCGGGCCTTGCCCAGCACGACCGGGTTGACGATCTCCAGGTGTGACGGGTTGGCGGTCAGGGACAGGTGTACGCTGTTGCCGTCGAACGCGCGGTCCGAGCTGGCACCCATGTGGTACTTGACGTCGCCCGAGCCCTCGATGTCGGACGGCACGGACGAGCCGCCCTGGAACTCGTGGAAAATGGCGCGATAGGGCTTGCCCATCACGGCGGCCAGCATGTTTAGACGGCCCCGGTGGGCCATGCCGAACACCATCTCGTCGACCCCGAGCGCGCCACCGCGCTTGATGATCTGCTCCATGGCCGGAACCATCGCCTCACCGCCGTCCAAGCCGAACCGCTTGGTGCCGGGGAAGCGCTTGTGCAGGAACCGTTCGAAGCCCTCGGCCTCGATCAGCTTGTTCAGGATGGCGATCTTGCCTTCACGGGTGAACCCGTTCTTCTCAAAGGCATCCGGGCCCTCGAAGCGCTGCTGGAGCCAGGATTTCTCCTCCGGCTCGGCGATATGCATGAACTGGATGCCGATGTTGCCGCAGTAGGTGCGCTTCAGGATCGCCATCACCTCGCGGATGGTTCCGGTTTGGAGACCCAGAACGCCATCGAGGTAGATCGGCCGGTCCATGTCGGCTTCGGTGAAGCCATAGAACTCCGGCGTCAGTTCAGGGTTGGAGCCGGGCTGCTCGATGCCCAGGGGGTCCAGCGTCGCCGCCAGGTGTCCGCGCACCCGATAGCTGCGGATCAGCATCAGAACCCGGATGGAGTCGTGGGCTGCCGCGCGAACTTCCTCGGCGGAAACGCCCGCCGGCGTCGTAGTGGCGACCGCAGCGGCTGCAGGGCGGGCCTTCGGGTCCGGCTTGGCCGCGGGCCAGAGGCCGTCGAAAACGGCGGTTGCCTCGGAGGGTTCTGTGGAGGCGGCGCGACCCCAGCCGGCCGCGTTCGACGAGGCCCTGACCGACTCGGCGGTGTCTCTCAGCTGGTCGAAGAAGCCGCGCCATTCGGCCGGGACGCTCGACGGATCAGCCGCCCAGCGGTCGTGCATCTCCTCGATGTAGGCGGCGTTGGAGCCATAGAGAAAGCTGGTCTCGGCAAAGACCTGGTTCAGCCGACCGGCATCGTCCGCCATCGTATTTCGTCGTCCCGACATCGGCCTCGGGGTTGGCTCGCGGTCACATCCGCGTGAGGCCGGCGAGGCTCATATAGGCCCTGTTTCCTTATGGGTCATGACCGAACAAGGGCCGAAGGCGAGAAAAAGCCGGGAATTCTCACTCCGCAGGTTTCACCTCGCCATGCTGGCCGCCGAAACGGCGCTCCAGAACCCGTTCGAGCCGGGTCTTGACCCCGTCGATCAGGCTGAAGGCCGCCGGGATGAACAGCAGCGACAGAAGCGTCGAGGTGATCAGCCCGCCGATGACCGCGATGGCCATGGGCGAGCGGAACTCCGTGCCTTCACCGAAGGCCATGGCGATCGGCAGCATCCCCAGACCCATGGCGAGCGTCGTCATGATGATAGGCCGGGCCCGCTTGTGCGCGGCATCCATGATGGCGTCATGTTTGTTCATGCCGCGCTGCATGGCGATGATCGCGTAGTCCACCAGCAGGATGGAGTTCTTTGCCGCGATCCCGGTCAGCATGATGATGCCGATCAGGGCCGGCATCGACAGCGCCTTGCCGGTCACCAGCAGCAGGAAGAAGGCCCCGCCGAACGACACCGGAAGCGCCGCCAGGATGGTGATCGGATGGAAGAAGCTTTTGAACAGCAGGACCAGCACGATGTACATCAAGAGGATGCCGGTCGTGATGGCGAAGATGAAGCCTGACGCGGTTTCCTGAAGGTTCTCCAGATCGCCCGATACCGCCTGGCTGACGCCGGCCGGCAGGTTCTGCATGGCCGGCAGCGCGTCGACCCGTTCTGACGCCTGGCCCAATGTGATGCCGTTCAGTTCCGCCGTCAGGGTCGCCACGCGACGACGATCAAGACGATCCAGCTGGTTGGGGCCGGCACCGAAGCTGATGTCGGCGACCGACGACAGGGGCACGGTGGCCCCCGCAGTGGTGGGAACCTGCAGGTTCTCGATCAGGCCGAGGTCGGTCCGGGACTGTTCGGTCAGCATGACGCGGATCGGCACCTGGCGGTCGCCGAGGTTGAACTTGGGCAGAAGCTGATCGGCATCGCCTAGCGTCGCCACCCGCGCCACGGAGGAAATGTCCGCCGCCGACACGCCCTGAAGCGCCCCGATGTCGGGCTTGGGCGTGATCAGGATCTCGGGCCGCACCAGCGCCGCCGTGGAGATCACATTGGACAGGCCGGGCACCCCGCGCATCTCGCGCTCGACCGCCGCCGCCGCGTCCTCGAGCACGGGCCCGTCGTCGCCCACGAGCGAGATGGCGACCTGGCCGCCCCCGCCGCCGTCCTGTCCGAACTGGACACGCGCGCCGGGGATCTGGCGCAGGATGGGCCCCATTTCCTGTTCGAAGGCCTGCTGGCGAATGCTTCGTTCGCTCTTTTTGACCAGGTTGACGGTGATCGAGGCGCGCCGCACCTCGCCGGCCGACGATCCGCCGCCCGGCCCGAAGCTGGTCGTGGCCGAGCCGATCGAGGCATAGACTGAGCGGACTTCCTCGCGGGCGCTCAGGGTATCGGTGACCCGCTGAACCACGGCATCGGTTTCCGCCAGTGTGGCCCCCGGCGGCAGCTGGACCGTCACATTGGACCGCGACAGGTCCTCGACCGGAATGAACTCGAACGGCAGCCGCGACGCCAGAAACAGCGAGGCGATGAAGAACAATAGGCCCAGGGCCATCACCCACATGCGGTGATCCAGGACCCGCCAGACGAAATGGCGACGCAAGAAACCGCCCGTCTTGCGCTCGCGGTCCGCGTGCAGCTCTTTGGATCCGGAATGACCCATGCCCCAGCGCAGAGCGACCAGATACCAGCGCATCCAGGCCGGATCGGCGTGCTCCTTGCCCTGATCGGCCTTCAACATATAGGCGCCCATCAACGGGGTGAGCGTCCGCGCCACGACCAGCGAGAAGAAGACGCTGACGCAGGCCGCGATGGCGAAGCTCTTGAAGAACTGACCCACCACGCCCGGCATGAAGCCTGTCGGCGCGAAGACGGCGATCAGGGTCGCTGTGGTCGCGATGACCGCCAGGCCGATCTCGTCAGCCGCCTCGATAGCCGCAGGATAGGGTGCCTTGCCGTCACGGATGTGCCGGACGATGTTCTCGATCTCGACGATGGCGTCATCGACCAGAATGCCGATGGTCAGTGACAGCGCCAGCAGGGTCACGACATTCAGCGACTGTCCCGTCAGGTCCATGATCAGGAAGGTCGGGATCAGCGACAGTGGCATGGCGAGCGCTGCGATGAAGGTCGCGCGCCAGTCCCTCAGGAACACCAGCACCACCAGCACCGCAAGGCCCGCGCCCAGCAACAGGGCTTCGACCGAGGCATGGAAGTTGTTGATCACGTCCTGGGTGGTGTTCGTGACCTCTTCGATGGTCACCGCGGGCAGCTCGGCGTCGAGCTTTTCGATCTCTTCCTTGGTGCGCTCGTAGACGTCGAGCTCAGACGACCCCTGCGAGCGACTGATGGAGAAGGCCACGACCTCCTCACCGTTGAACCGGGCGCGGCCACGGGGCTCTGACCACTCGTCGGTCACCTCGCCCAGGTCTCCGAGGCGGATCGTTCGTCCGCCGACCGGGATCAAGGTCTCTGCCAGGGCTTCGACCGAGGGAGCCGAACCGAGCGTGCGGATGGCCTGCTCGTTGCCGCCGATCTCGCCCCGGCCGCCGGGCAGGTTGATGTTGGCGGCGCGCAATTGGTTCGACACGTCCGCCGCGCTGACGCCCTGGGCCGCCAGCTTGACCGGGTCCAGCTTGACGCGGATCTCGCGGTTCACGCCGCCGTCGCGGCTGACCTGGCTGACCCCGGTAACCGACAGCATGCGCTTGGCGATGGTGTTGTCGACGAACCAGCTCAGCTCTTCGGGATTCATGCCCGGAGCGCGCACCACATAGGTAACGATGGGGATCCGGCTGAATTCGATGCGCTGGACGATGGGTTCCTGCACGTCGGCCGGCAGGTTCTGACGCACGCCGGCCACGGCGTTGCGCACGTCGTTGGTCGCCTTTTCCAGGTCGACGCCCAGATTGAATGTGATGGAGGTCGTCGACACCGAGTCGTTGACCACGGAGTTGATGTCATCAACCTCCCCGAGCCCGGCCACCGCGTCTTCGATCAGTCGGGTGACCTGGGTTTCCAGCTCCGTCGGTGCGGCCCCTGACTGCACGACCGTGACCGACACGATGGGCAGATCGACGTTAGGGAAGTTGTTGATGGGCAGGCGCCCGTAGCTGATGGTCCCGGCGACCGTCAGCACGATGAACAGAAGGACGATCGGGATGGGATTCCGGATCGACCAGGATGAGATGGTGTTGAAGTTCATCGGTTAGTTCGCCGTGGGGGCAGCGACGGCGGCCGACGGAGTTGCGACCGCCTGCACGATGCGGACCTGATCGCCTTCGCCGAGGAACCCTGCGCCCTCGACCACCACACGCTGTCCGGCCTGCAGACCGGAAGAGACGGCCACGACGCCCTGGCTGCGCCCGGCCTCGGTGATGGGTTGGAAATGGGCGGTGGAGTCGGGCATGAGCACATAGACCCCCGGACGGTTTTCCCGGAACACGACGGCCGCAGAGGGAACCGTCAGGGACGGCTGGCTTCCGGCGTCGATTTCGGCCCGCGCGAACATCCCGGGTCTCAGGTTCGAACCGCCGGTCAGCGCGATGCGCGCGACGCCCAGACGGCTTTGGGGATCGACCTGGGGCGTGACGATGCGCACGGTTCCCGTCGTCTGGCCGGCCTGGTCGGAAGCGATGGTCGCGGCCATGCCCGGCCGAACCAGTCTGAGTTCTGCCTCGGGGATCTGGGCGTCCAGCTCGAGACGGCCGTCCCGAACCATGCGGAACAGCTCCGAACCTGCCTGCACGATCTGGCCGCGCGTGACGGCGCGGCTCGAGATCAGGCCAGAGACGGGCGCGCGGATGGTCGCCTGATTGACCCGTGTCTGGGTCTCGGCCAGTGCCGCCCGGGCGGCCGCCAGATTGGCGGCGGAAGCGCGCTGGTTGGCGAGTGCGGTATCCAGCGACGCTTGCGACAGGAAGCCCCGTTCCTTCAGCTCCTGGGATCGGGCCAGCGCCGCCTCGTCACGCGCCAGATTGGCCTCGGCGGTCTGAAGCTGCGCCTGCTGCTGGCCCAGTTGGGCACGAAGAAGTTCGTCGTTGAGCTGGACCAGTGGCTGGCCCTGCCGAACGTAGGACCCCTCATCCACGTAGACGGCGGTGGCGACCAGGCCGCCGGTCTCGGCGCCTACCGGCACTTCCTCCCATGGCGTCACGCTGCCCGAAGCCGTGATGATGCGCGGCAGGTTGGTTATCGCGACGGTGTGGGCGCTGACCGCCTGACCGACAGCAGCCTGGGCCTGACTGTCATCCTTGCCCTCGGAGCCGCCGCATGCAGCCAGAGCCAGGGACGCGGTGATGATGCCGGCGAGAGCGGCCGTGCGAAGCCCCAGCATGCGCGATGCCGGGCGGGTCGAAGTCGTGGAGGCCACGGGGAATCCTGTCGCTGGGCGCGGCGGGGGAGGGCCGCAAGTCATCGCCGGATGACCGGCGTGGCCTCTTACCGCGTTCCGGCTTGTGGCTCAAATGTCGAGAGCGCCATTACGCCGATGTAATCCGCAAAGCTCTTCAGAGGCGGTCGGGCTCTCTGTATGGCTCATCGTCCAGCATCGCGAGAACCTCCTCGGTATCTTGGCCGAGACGCGGCGGCGGTACGGCATAGCGAACTGGCGTCACCGACAGCCGCATCGGATTGGCGACGGTACGGGCCGGCGACGACAGGTCGGCTCTCGCCTGCCGGATCTCCAGTTCTCGATGCAGCGCCTGAGGCTCCGCAAAGACCTGCTCGACGGTGTTAATCGGACCGCAGGGAACGCCGGCCGCTTCCAGCGCTGCGATCAGATCACGCATCGTCCACCCGGAGGTCAGGGCGGCGATGGCCGACGCCAGTTCAACCCGGTTCTCAATCCTTCCGGCATTGGTCAGATAGCGGTCGTCCGCAGCCAGCCCTTCTACGCCCAGCGCGCCGCACAGTGTCCGGTATTGGTTGTCATTGCCCACAGCGATGACGACGCTGCCGTCGCGGCAGGGAAAGGGCTGATACGGCACAAGGTTAGGGTGGGCGTTGCCCATCCGGGTCGGCGACACGCCCGATACGAACCAGTTGGTCGCCTGATTGGCCAGCATGGCGGCCTGGACGTCGAACAGGGCGATGTCGATGTGCTGGCCCTGACCGGTCGCGCGGGCGTGCAGTAGTGCCGCCAGAATGGCGTTCGACGCATACAGGCCGGTCGCCAGGTCGACGACAGCGACACCGACTTTCATGGGCTCGGCGCCGGGAGCGCCATCCGGCTGGCCAGTGATGGACATGAGCCCGCCCATGGCCTGAATCATGTAGTCGTAACCCGCCTGCTCGGCGCGCGGTCCTGTTTGGCCGAAGCCGGTGATGGAGCAATAGACAAGCCGCGGATTGACCTTGGCCAGGCTGGCATAGTCCAGGCCGTACTTCTTCAGTCCCCCGACCTTGAAGTTCTCTACAAGGACGTCCGAAATCGCCGCCAGCTTGCGGATGGCCTCTGCGCCCTCCGGTGCAGCGATATCCAGTTCGACGGACTTCTTGCCCCGGTTGGCGCATAGAAAGTAGGCGGCGTCGCCGCGTGTGCCGTCCGTACCGGTCGTGAAGGGCGGGCCCCATTGGCGCGTATCGTCCCCGATGCCCGGCCGCTCTATCTTGATGACCTCGGCACCGAGGTCCGCCAGCATCTGGGTGGCCCATGGTCCCGCGAGGACCCGCGACAGATCGAGAACGCGAACGCCGGACAGGGCCTGGGTCTGGGACATGATGCCTAAAGGCCCGGATCGAAGGCGCCGGCGTCCTTCATGCGGCACTCGCGCGCCACCTGGGCCCGGTAGCCCAGGTCGTCGGCCATGCGCTTGATCTCGTCTGACACGGTCGTCTTGTGCATGCCGGGCACCACCGCGTGCGTGAAAGCACAGGCCGTCAATCGCGCCAGCTTGAATCCGAACCGCGAGGCGGCTGCGGCGTGGTGCAGATAGGTCTCGCCGACCTCTCGCGGATGATCGAGGAACAAACGGTTCAGGGCGCGCATCATGATGGGGTTCTTAGCGAACCGCGTCGTCTTCCTCCAGCGCCAGACGATTTCATGATCAAGGCCCTTGCGCGACGGCCCCGACGACAGCGACCATCAACCGCAGGCGCAGATTTGCGCCGTGATCCAACCATCGGGAGACGGCATGGCGGGGGCCCACGGCGGGGGCGGCGAATACAAGGACCTCGTCGTCTTCCTGGCGGCGGCGGGCGTCGTCGTTCCGCTCTTCAGCCGATGGAAGATCAGCCCGGTGCTGGGGTTCCTTGCGGCGGGCGTGCTGCTGGGCCCCGACGGACTTGGGCGGTTCTCTGATGTCCTGCCCTGGCTTTCGGTCCTGACCATCTCCGACGCTGAACAGCTGGCCCAGCTGTCCGAGCTCGGCGTGGCTTTCCTGCTATTCATGATCGGGCTGGAGCTGTCTTGGGACCGCCTGCGCGCCATGCGCCGGCTGGTTTTCGGCCTGGGCATGAGCCAGATCGCCCTGTGCTCGGCCGTGCTGGCCACCGTGTTCATGCTGATGGGCCAGCCGCTCGCCAGCGCCGCCGTGCTTGGGCTGGGCCTGTCCCTCTCCTCCACCGCTGTTGTCCTGCCTGTCATGGCTGAGCGAGGGCGGATGAAGGGGGCGGCCGGCCGAGCGACGTTCGCCACCCTTCTGGCTCAGGACTTGGCGGTCGCCCCGATCCTCGTCAGCGTGACCGTGCTCGCCGCGATCGCCGCCGGTGGTGGAGAAATGAACGCTACGGCGATCGGCCGCGCCTTGTTGACGTTGGCTCCGGCAGCCCTGGCCGTGGCGCTTCTGGTGATCGGCGGCCGCGTCCTGCTCAGACCGTTGTTCCGGTCCGTGGCCAAGAGTCGGGCGAAGGGCGGCGGCGGGCGGCAGGAGCTGTTCGTCGCGCTATGCCTTCTGATCATCGTCGGCGCAGGCGTGGCGGCGGAGGCAGCCGGCCTGTCGATGAGCCTCGGTGCCCTGATCGCCGGCCTGCTGCTGGCCGAGAC
>JADCBH010000114.1 GCA_020253595.1 Brevundimonas sp. | reverse complement strand
GTGTTCGGGCGCGATGTCAAGGAAGATGATCATCGAGACGGCGATGGCCGCCAGATAGAGCCGGGCTCCGCTGGCCAGGATCCGGCCCACCAGATACATCACCCCTGCCGCGCGTCGTGCGACGGTCCCGAAACGGACCTCCAGAAGCTCGTAGACCGTGCTGACCCGGGCCGCGTAGAAGCGGGGGATCAGGACCCAGCCCACGAAAAAGGCCGCGATCAGGGGCCCGATGACGGCCGCCAGATAAGCGTAGTCGCCCCGGTAGCTGTTATCGGGAACGCCCAGGAAGGTCGCGGCCGACTGGACCGTCGACAGCACCGACACGGCGACCAGCCAGGTGGGCGCCGTGTGGGATGCGAGGAAATACTGCTCGGCCCGGACGATCCGGCGCCGCGACGACAGGTAGCCGGCGATCGCGAGAACAGCGACGTAACCGCCCAGAACGGTCCAGTCGAACGCGGTGAAACTCAGGGGCATGACAGGCGTCCGAGGCGAAAAAGACAGCGGGCGGGATGACCGCGACCGGGGTCGCGGTCATCGAGCTTACATCCCTAGCGCCGCAGCGTGACGCTGATGCCGAAGTTACGCCCCAGCACGTCATAGGTGTCGGGATAGGTATTGAAGGCCCCGGCGACCAGCGGAAGAGGAGGCTCCTTGTCGAACAGGTTGTCGACGCCCATCGTGACCCGCAGTCCCTCGATCCAGCGCGGCTCATAGGCCAGGTTCAGGTCGACATAGTCATAGGCCTCGATGACCTGGCTGCCACCCGGCGAGCTGTCGCGCACCTCGCCGATCCGCTTCCAGCCCACCTGGACGGTCAGGGGAGCCACGTCCCAGGTCACGGTCGCCCGATGCCGATAGTCGGGGCTGACGAGCGTGACGAGGTCGGACGAGCATCGCGCGCCGTAGGAAGCCTGACAGTTGACCGGCGCGAGCGCCGCGTTTCTCTGGATCGTATATTCGGTGACGATGCTGGCCTGGTAGCCGAGGGTCAGCCGCTCGCCTGGCAGGCCCGCCGGCGGCTCAAACCCGTAGTTGACGTCGAGATCGACGCCTTCCTGCTGGATCAGGGCCAGGTTCCGGTCATCGACGAAGGCGTCGCGAATACGGCCGGTGGTCGGATCGCGCGTCACCGCCGCGCAGAGCGGGTTATCGGCCCGGGGGTCTGTGATGTAGCAGCTGGTGATCGCGTCGATCGGCTGGATCTGACCGACGGCGTCCGAGATCTGGATGTCGTAGAAGTCGACGGCCGCGCTGAATCCCGGGATGAACTCCGGCGTGAAGACCGCCCCGAAAGTTTGGGTCTCGCCCGTCTCGGCCCGGATGTCGGCGTTTCCACCGAAGAAATAGCCGCCGGTGAGGTTCAGCGGGTTTCGCGAATCGTAGGTCCCCCGATACCCCTGCCGGGTGCATTGGTCGACGTTGCCTGTGCCGAGCGCGCAGGGGTCGCCGGCATAGCGCGGGAACAGGCGCGCGACCGTGACGAGATTGGCGAACGGGATCGAGAACACCGGGTTGGCGAACTCGCCGATGTTGGGATCGCGGATGACGGTCTGGGTCGTGCCGCGCAGACGCAGGTTGTTGTCGACGATCCAGTTCAGACCGAGCTTGTCCGTATCGTAGTCGCGATCCGGGCCAACGGACCTGGAATACCAGGACCGCCTGTAGGCCCCCTCCAGAGTCAGTCTCTGGATCATGGGCAGATCGGCCAGAAGCGGGACCGAAAGCTCGGCGAAGAGCTCGTTGACCTCGATGAAGGGCGGCACCGCCGGGGCGGACTCGGTACCCTGGTTGAACGAGGTCGCGAGGTCGGCGGAATAGGAGAACTCACCGGTCTCCTCGCGGTACTCATAGCCGGCCGTGAAGCCGAACGGCCCGGCCCAGCCGTTGAAGACGTCGCTGGTGTCGCCCGACACATAGGCCGAGGCCACCTGCTGGGTCCGCTCCCGGCTGCCGTAATCGAACTCCCGCAACAGGCTGGTGAAATTGCCGCCGGGCCCGAAGATGTCGGTGGTGTTGGCGATGCCGGCGAACCCGGCGCGCGTGCCGTCGCCCTGGACGACGATCGATTCCGAGGACTCGCCGTACTGGTAGTAGGCGTTCCAGCCGATGGCCGGAGTGAACTGACCCCGGAAGCCGATCTGAGCCTGCCAGGTGTCGCGATCGTTCTCCGCGAAAGTGTTTCCGAGCTCACCCAGCGAGCGCGCCACGTTCACGTTGGCCACGCCGTTGACGAAGGTCAGGCGCGCCCGGGCTTCCGGCGTCAAGAAGGGGTTGCTCTGGGAAATCTGGACGTTGATCCCCGCCGCTCCCGTCGTCGGCGGGTTCTGGCCCGATCGGGTTCCGCCCTGGGTCTGGACGTTGGAGTACATGAAGCGCCCGTACGCCTCGATGCCGTCGGT
Source organism: Brevundimonas sp. (assembly GCA_020253595.1). GTDB lineage: Bacteria > Pseudomonadota > Alphaproteobacteria > Caulobacterales > Caulobacteraceae > Brevundimonas. Next base: position 2,622 of record JADCBH010000114.1, on the reverse strand, counting down.
CACATCGTATTTGAAGAAGGCGCTCGCATTGGTTCGCTCCAGCGGTTGAACGAGCAGGAATCGCGATGTGTAGTCGGTGGTCTGTGGCGCCAGGGTGAAGTTGCCGTTGGCATCGAACGAGAAGGTCTGGCCGCTGGCCACGTCCCTGAAGTTGCCGCCGATCGGCAGGGTGGCCGCGCCGCGGGCCGCATAGGGACGATCCCCGGCCAGGAGCGCGTCGCGCTCGGTGTATTCGACGAAGCCGACCAGGCTTCCCCGATCGCCGAGCGCCACGCCGCCGATGGCGTTCAGGCTGTACTGGGAGCCGCCGTCCTCAACCCAACGGTAGTTTCCGGTGACCTCGACGCCGTCGAAGTCGTCGTTGATGACGAAGTTGACGACGCCTGCGACGGCATCGGCGCCGTAGACCGCCGCGGCACCGCCGGTCAGGACATCGACGCGCCGCAGCAGCGCGGCCGGAATGGCGTTCACATCGACGGCGTTGCGAAACGAGAAGGGGACCGCGCGGGTCCCGTTGATCAGCACCAGAGTGCGGTTCTGGCCGAGGCTGCGCAGGTCCAGGGTCTGGGCTCCGAAGGCGTCGCTGCCGACGGAGGTGGAGTTCACGCCGCCCGCCAGTTGCGGAACCTTGACCGAGAAGTCCTCTACCGTAACAGCGCGCTGGAGCTGGATCTGCTCGCCTTGCAGCGCGCTGATCGGGCTGGTCGACGACAGGCCGGCGTTCGGAATCCGGGTGCCGGTGACGATGATGTCTTCGACACTGGCCTGGGTGTCATCGTCGGCAGGCGATGTCCGGGCCGTCTGGGCCAATGCCGGCCCGGCGAGCAGAGCCACGCCGACGGCTCCGAGCGCCGCTGTGGACCGCAGACGTGTCGCGAGTTTACGCATAACCAACCCTCCCCTGTTGTCTCCCTCCGCCTCGAAAGCGGTATCAGACCAATCTAATACCATTCATATTTCGGACGCAAACGATTTTTGGTTCAATCCAAGTGATTGAAAAGCAGTCGCTAAGGGACGCAGTCCACGGCGGCCGAGGACCATGTTGGCTTTGGTGTTGGCGGAGGCGCGAGCCCTCACCCCTCGTTAGAGGCTCGGAACCGTCCGACGGGCTTTCTCCGATCGAGGATTGGCCGTTGCGCGGTGGGTGAGGGAAGAGAGCCAAAGCCCAGGCGTACAAAAGACCTTCGCCGCGCTTCCGCGTCCAAGCGCGCTTCCGCGAAGCGGACCTTCGCAGTGTCGCCGAAGAGCCAGAAGCGGTCGGTGAGCTGACATGATGGTCACGTCCCAGCGGCGGGTCGAGATGCTATGGATCCGGCCACTTCCAAGCCATCGACCCATCAGTCGCACAGAGGGTGAACCTTTCAGTTTTGTCCGGAATAACGAAGCTGATCCGACCACAGCCACCAACCCAATGGGTCGAGGCCCACACGACGCAAGGCCGAAATAAGGACCATTGCAGGATCACCGATTGCTTCCGCAGTGCTTCCGCAGAGTCGGATCACTCCTCCAGCCTCCGGCTTCGAGAGGCTAGACGCTTGTTTTAACGAGAAAAAATGGCGCACCCGAAGAGATTCGAACTCCTGACCCCCAGATTCGTAGTCTGGTGCTCTATCCAGCTGAGCTACGGGTGCGCGCGGCCGCGGACGGCGAGGGCGGGTCTTTAGCGGCTCGACCCGGCCCGCGCAACCCGGATTTGACGCCCATGTTCCCGCCTGGGCTTGGCGCGGGGACCCGGTGCCCCTAGGTCGGAAGACGACCTTTCCGTCGCCGGATCCTCGCCTATGCGTTTCGCCGCCTTCGCCCGCCCCATGGTCGCCGCCCTGGCTCTTGGCATCGCGGCCTGCCAGCCCTCGGTGGCTGCCCTGCCCGCACCCTTGCCGGGGGCGGCTGTCGAGGCACCGCCGCCTGCGCGAGGTCCGTTCGTCTCCGCCGCCAACCCCCTGGCGGTCCAGGCCGGGCTGGATGTACTCCGGCAAGGCGGATCTGCGGTCGATGCGGCTGTCGCCGTGCAGGCGGTGCTGGGCCTGGTCGAGCCCCAGTCATCAGGGCTTGGGGGCGGTGCCTTTCTGATGCACTTCGATGCCGAGACCGGCGAGACCGTGGTCTATGACGGTCGCGAAACGGCCCCGGCGGGGGCAACGCCTGAACTGTTCTACGAAAACGGCCGTCCCTTGTCCTTTCCGGATGCCGTGCTGAGCGGCCGATCGACGGGCGTTCCCGGTGCCGTCGCGGCGCTCGCTATGGCGCAGGAGGATCACGGCCGACTGCCGTGGAACCAGCTTTTCACCGAGGCCGAGCAGCTGGCGCGCAACGGGTTCGTGGTCAGTCCGCGCCTGGCCGGTATGATTGCCCTGACGCGTGGACAGGCGCGCACAGAATGGGCCAACGCCTACTTCACCCGGCCGGACGGCCAGCGCTATCAGGCCGGCGATGTGCTGCGGAACCCCGCCTATGCCGACACAGTGGCCGCGCTGGCTCGCGACGGGATCGGTGCCTTCCGCTCGGGTCCCATCGCCGACGCGATTGTCGAAACGGTGCGGGCCGAACCGAGACCGGGAACCCTCAGCCACGTGGACCTCGCAGACTATCGGCCGATCAAGCGGGACGCGCTGTGCCGCCCGT
>JADCBH010000113.1 GCA_020253595.1 Brevundimonas sp. | reverse complement strand
CGTCAGCTATCGCGGAGAGTTCTTCGAACAGGTGCACAACAACATCACCATCCCGTCCTCGACGCGACTGGATGTGCAGTTGGGTGTCCAGAACGACAACCTGAGACTGGCCTTCTGGGGTCGCAATATCACCGACGATGACACACCGCAGGGCGTGCTCCGCTACGTCGACTTCCCGGCTGCGCTCACGCCTTCCGGGGACCGGCCGCGCGCGTTTGCTGTGACGGCTGCCCCAGGCGCAAGCTACGGCATCACGCTCAGCGCCCGCTTCTGATGCAAGCCTCCTCGCTGGCCGCTGTCGCTTTGGCTCTCTGGGCTCCGGCGGCGGCGGCCGGTGATCCGTCGCCTGCGCCTCTTGCCATCGGTGTACTCGAGCGCGACCTGCCCCGGTTGGTGGAGATGTTCGAGGGCGAGTGGGACAATGCCGAGCAGGTGGGCTTCGCAGAGGAGCTTGGCTTTCCGGACGGAGCCCCGCCCTTGCGCCGTCACGTCACGGTGCGCCGGATCGAGGCACCTGGCCTGGGATCGCTCGTGCTCAGGTTGGACGAATACCGGAACAATGACCCCTCCGATTTGGGGCGTCAGCGGCTCTACGCCTTCGCCGTCGATCCGGCGAAGATGGCGATCCGCATGGACGTGCTGACGCCGGTGGGCGAACGCCTGCCCGCCGACGCCGACCATGCAGGCCTGACGCGAGAAGGCATGCGCTTCAATCCGGGCTGCGAGACCCTGTGGAGGCGCAACGCTGATCAGTTCGTCGGCTGGATCGAGGACGGGGCCTGCACGGTCCGGTCGCAAGGCGGCACGGGCCCGGAGCTGACCATCGGGGCTGACATTGCCCTGTCGGCCGACCAGCTTTGGATGACGGAGACGGCCCGCAATCCCGACGGCGGCGACGCCTACCCGGACGAACCCGACACTCCCGTCCAGTACCGTCGCGCCACGGCCTTCACCTGCTGGCTGGCCGTGCCCCGACAGGCACCACAGGAAGGTTGGTTCTACGCCCGCAATCTGGCGATCCACGATCAAGGCGGGGAGGTCTGGGTCACCACCGACGAGACCACGCCACGCACGTATGGCTTTCGCATGAGGAACGTCCGCTGGCCGACGGGGCAGAACGCCGACGCCTTGACTCTCTATGTCCATGACCAGAGGGGCGCGCCCGCGATCAGCTATGCCTGGGCCAGCCCGGATGCGACCCGGATCGGCATCAATCTGAGAACCCTCCAGGGCAGCTGCTCGCGCTAGGCGATGCGCCCCTCGTCGATCAGCGTCCGCTGATAGCATTCGCCGTCGCGGAACCAGTGCCAGGTCCGCGCGCGGGTCCGTCCGTCCGGAGCCAGCACGATCAGCTCATAGAGATGTGCGCCGGGCGTGTCGGTCCGCTCCCACGTCAGAATGCAAGTTCGCTCGTCGCCCTGCCAGGCGTGTCCCTGGATCAGCCCGGTGTCCCACCACAGCCGACCGTCGCGATAGACGCCCGGATGCTCGGCCTCCACCCTCCGGCCATCGGGCCAGGTGAAACGGTTCTTCTGGACATAGGCATAGGGGCCATCGTCGGGGAAAGAGACCTCAATGCGCGAGGCATGGCGATCGACCTCAACGCCATCGGTCGTCACCGTGCGATAGGTCCCCTCCCACACGCCGGCGTGGCGGACCAGCGCGGGCATATGATCATGCAGTGGGTTCACTTGACCCGGCGCTCGGTAATGCAGGTCCGCTTGAACAGCTTGTCGTTCTCGAACCAGTGCCAGGTGCGGGCGCGGTCATTGCCGTCCTCGGACAGCTGGATCATCTCATAGAGATAGGCACCCGGCATGTCCTTGCGCGTCCAGGTCAGACACACGGTCCGCGGGTCGATTTCCCAGGCGCGGCCGTCGATGCGGTCGGTGTCCCACCAGATCTGGCCGTCGCGATAAGTGGCGGGGAAATGAATCTCTTCCCTCCTGCCGTCGTCCCAGATGTAGGTATTGATCTGATAGTAGGCATGGGGACCGTCGTCGGGGAACTTGCACTGGAGATGCGAGCGGTGGCGGTCGATGACGTTGTTGTCGGGATCGACATGGATGTATTCGCCTTCCCACTCGCCGGCGTGGCGAGCCAGGACCGGCATGCCTTCGCGGATACCGCTCATCGTCGTCTCCCTCGCACGGGCGGCGCGATCCGCCCTTGGCAAATGGTATAGACTTAGATCATTTGAGCATGAAACCCCCAATGCGCCTGATCAGTCGAAAGGCTGTGAATCAGGCGCTCACCAGGATGTGGACGGGCCTATGGATGATGCGCTGAAGGTCGAGGTCGCGGGCGATGTGGCGACCCTGACCCTGAACCGGCCCGAGAAGAAGAACGCCCTGACGCTGACGATGTGGAGCACCCTGCCCGGCCTGCTGGCGGAGGTGGCGGCCGATCGGGCGACCAAGGTGCTGGTGGTGCGGGGCGCAGGCGGGACCTTCGCGGCAGGGGCCGACATCGGCGAGTTCGAAACCGTCTATGCGACACCGGAGAGTACCCGAGCCTATTTCGATCGGGTCGGCGAGGCCATGGAGGCGCTGGCGACCTTCGAGAAGCCGACGATCGCCATGATCGAGGGGGCCTGCGTCGGCGGCGGACTGGGCCTGGCGCTGGCTTGTGACCTGCGGATCGCGGCCACGGACGCGAGGCTGGCGCTGACGCCGGGCAAGCTGGGGTTGGTCTATTCGCTGCCCGACACGCGACGGTTGGTGCAGGCGGTGGGGCTGTCGAAAGCCAAGGACATCCTGTTCACCGGGCGGCTGATCGGGGCGGAAGAGGCGCTGGCGATCGGGCTGGTCGATAGGCTGAATGCGCCGGACACACTGGAGGCGGCGGTGGCCGAGAAGACCGCCCAGATCGCGGCGGCCAGCCAGTGGACCGCGCGGCGGGCCAAGGCGATCGTGGGGTTGATCGCCGATGGGGAGACCGGGGATACTGAGGAGACCACGCGCTGGCTGATCGAGGCGGTCGAGGGCGAGGATTTCCGCGAGGGGCGGGATGCGTTTCTGGCCAAGGGGAAGCCGGTGTTTCCGTTTCGGTGAGCCGGGTCGAAACAGGGTGCGAACCGTCTGAATCGTCTGAAATCGACGAATGTGCACTGTGAAAAACACAGTGCACATCGTGCACATCGTGGACTTGGGGACGACGGATCGGGTCATCAGGTCAGCGTACGCGAGCGGTGCGTCAGGATCGGACGTATCGATCTTTTCCCTCTCCCGTTGGGAGAGGGCTTGAGGCTCGGAGAGTGAAGCGATCCGCGTAGCCGAAAGGGTGAGGGGCGTATGGTGCGAGTGTGGCGAGGTCGAACCCTCACCCTTTCGCGCGAGTCCGATCTCCTGGCCGCTCTCGGGCGCTCAAGCCCTCTCCCAATG
>JADCBH010000112.1 GCA_020253595.1 Brevundimonas sp. | reverse complement strand
GATGGCGTCGTCGCCCCAGGCGAGCCCGGCGTAGGGCGTGAAGTCGCTGGACAAGGTTACCCGCGCCTCGTCGGGCTTCACGACCACCTGGTCCTGATGCGAAGCCGAAAGCGCGATCTGGGTCAGCACCGGTGTCATCCATGGTTGGGCCTCGACAACCCGATAGCGATGCAGACCCACACCCCAGCCGCGCCCGGACTTCTCGACGCGGCCACCCAGAGCCTGGGCCATGGCCTGATGGCCGAAGCAGACACCGACGAGGCGGGTGCGGCCTCGGGCGTCGCGGATCCACTCCAGCAGGGGCGGGATCCAGCCGTGGTCCTCATAGACACCTGCGGCAGAGCCCGTAATGATCGCGCCGTCGAAGGCGGCTGCGTCCGGCAGGTCGCCCGCCTGCACATCGAAGGCCTGTGTCTGGAACCCCTGGCCCAAGAGGTCCGCGAACATGGACGGATAGTCGCCGTGGGCCGGCTGCAGCGCGGCGGGCGGTCGGCCCGTTTCAAGCACGGCGATGGTCGGCATGGCGGCTCCTGTCCCTGGGGATGAATGACGGTGACATAGGGCGCCGCCCGGGAGAATGCGCTAGAGCGCGCGCGTCGGTTCTGCCGCCGGCCGCAAGAACAGAGTGTCGCCATGGACGCCGATCACGCCCCCGTCGTCCTTATAAATGTCTTCAAGGTCCAGCCCGAGAAGCAGGACGAGTTGATCGAGTTGCTGGCCGCGATGACCCGGGCGCAAGTGGGATTGCCCGGTTTCGTTTCGGCAACGCTGCACCGGGGGCTGAACGGCAAGACCGTGGCCAATCACGCGGTCTGGCGTTCTGTCGAGGATTGGAAGGCCATGACGCGGAACTCCGCCGTCGCCGACGCCATGGCGCCGATCATGGCCATCGCCACATTCGAACCCAACCTCTACGAGGCGGGTGAGGTCATCACCTAGACCCGCCAAACTTCGGCCCGCGCTCCGACGTCACCGAGCGTCCCGGCGACCCAGCCGCAGACCTCGGTCGCCGCCGCATCGCTTCCAGCCGGTGGATTGACGACCACCATGGCGCATCCGTTCATCTTCATGGGATCGGTCAGAGGCCTCAACCGAGCCTCCGCGACCAAGGTCGCAGCGGACGTCGCACTCGCCAGACGACGCAGGAAGCCGTCCAAGGTCTCGAGATCCTTGAGCGGCGTCCAGATCGCCACGACAGCCTCCGGATCCGACGCGATGATCCTGCCGGCGGTCTCGGCCGCGCGGACATAGTCATCGGGCCGTTCGAAGGGTGGGTCGATCAGGACGACTGCCCCTCTCGTCTGCCTCGCCTCGGCACGAACCCGCTCGTAGCCGTCGCCGATCTCGGCCCGGGCCTGGGCGAAGTCCTTCAGACTTTCGCGCAGCAGACCGGCGACCTCGTCGCGGAGCTCGAAACCGACATAGCGGTCTCCCTGCCCCAGGGCCCGAGCGATCAGGACCGGGGAGCCCGGATAGAAGCGAACGCCGCCTTGGGGGTTCAACGCCTCGACCTGCGCCGCAAGCGCCTCGATCAAGGGTGGCCGGTTTTCCGCCGCCATCAGACGCGCCACGCCCGCCTCGGCTTCACGCGACCGTGCGGCATCGCCGGTCAGGTCGTAGAGACCTGCGCCCGCGTGGGTGTCGAGGACTGTCACAGGACCAGAGGCCTGACGCGTCTTCAGCAGCCAGAGCACGAGTGCGTGCTTGACCAGATCCGCGAAGTTCCCGGCATGGAAGCTGTGGCGATAGTTCACGCCTGCTCCCAGTACTGGCGGCTGCCCATGCTCACCGGCCGCCCCGCGCGCTCGTCGAGTCTCAGGATCAGGTCCCGAAAGTCGGCCGCCTCGCCCGGGCCGCGCAGCAGGCGGAGCGACTTGATGATCCGGGTGATCCTCAGATGGTTGTGATCCTGGGGCACCAACCAGTGTCCGTTCGACTGATAGAAGGCGGCCATCCTGTCGGTCCCGGCCGCGAGCGCTATCTGGGCCAGGCCAGAGGCGTGGATGGCCTGCACGTCTTCCGATGTCAGGAGCGGGGCGCGGCGGTTGGCACCGGACGGTTCAGCCAGCGGAAACAGCCACTGGATAAAGTCGTGGGTGTCCTCGATCTGCTGGTCGTTCATGGCGACGACCTCGAAGACGTTGCGGCCGGCGCCGTCGTTGCCGGCGCCTTTCAGGAAATCGACGATCGCGCTCAATCGCCCGGCCTTTGCGCCGGCGGACGAACCGCGATGGAATCAGCCCCGAGCCCCATGACCCCCGGGTGGTCGGGGATCACGGTTACGAGGTCAAGAGCCGGAGCTTGGACCGGGTTTAGGCAGCCTTGTCCCAGTCCAGCACGACCTTGCCCGACTGGCCCGACCGCATGGCCTCAAAGCCCTCGGCATAGCGGTCATAGGGCAGGGTGTGGGTGATCAGCGGCGTCAGGTCGAGCCCGGCCTTCAGCAGGCCCAGCATCTTCCTCCAGGTCGTGAACATCTCGCGGCCGTAGACGCCTTTGATGGTCAGGGCCTTCAGGATGATCGCGCCCCAGTCGGTCTCCATCGGCTTGGACGGAATGCCGAGCATGGCCATGCCGCCGCCCATGATCAGCGTGTCGACGCACTGCTTGAAGGCGATGGGCGAACCCGACATTTCCAGCGCCACGTCGAAGCCAACCTTCAGGCCCAGCTCGTGCATGACGTCGTGGAGGTCTTCCTTCGTGGTGTTCACGGTGCGAACGCCCGGCGCGACCTTGGCACCGAGTTCCAGGCGGAAGTCGTTGATGTCGGTCAGGACGACGGTGCGCGCCCCGGCGTGGCGGGCCACGGCCGCTGCCATCATGCCGATGGGACCCGCGCCCGTAACCAGCACGTCCTCGCCGAGCAAGTCGAACTGCTGAGCCGTGTGAACCGCATTGCCGAAGGGATCCAGGATCGAGCCGATCTCATAGGGCACGTCCTCGGGCAGTTCGATGACGTTGAAGGCCGGGGCCACGACGTATTCGGCGAAGCCTCCCTGGCGGTTCACGCCGATACCACGCGTGGCAGGGTCGAGATGGAAGTGGCCCGCGCGGGCGGCTTCGGAGTTCAGGTCGATAACGTGGCCTTCGACCGAAACGCGCTGTCCGACCTTCAGGCGGCGGTCCACAGCGGCCCCGACGTGCACGATGTCGCCCGAGAACTCATGACCCGTGATCATCGGGACCGGGACGTTCTTCTGGGACCACTCGTCCCAGTTCCAGATGTGGATGTCGGTGCCACAGACCGCCGCGCGCCGGACCTTGATCAGCACGTCCTCGGGACCTGCCTCGGGGATCGGGGCGTCGATCAGGTCGAGGCCGATCTCGGGCCGCATCTTGGCCAGGGCCTTCATGGTCTCGGTCATTGGATCACTCCCAGTTCCTTGCCGGCCGTCGTGAACGCCGCGACCGCTTGATCAATGTGTTCGAAGGTGTGCGCCGCCGACATCTGGGTGCGGATGCGGGCCTGGCCGCGCGGCACGACGGGGAAGCTGAACCCGATGACGTAGACGCCGAGCTCCAGCATCCGGGCCGCCATGGTCTGGGCCAGTTTGGCGTCGCCCAGCATGACCGGGATGATCGGATGCTGACCGGGCAGGAGGTCAAACCCGGCGGCCTGCATCGCGCCCCGGAACCGCTCGGCGTTGGCGAACAGCTGGGTGCGCAGCGCATCGCCCTCGGAGCCTTGCGCGATGCGGATGGCCTCCAGGCTGGCTCCGCACACCGACGGCGCAAGCGCATTGGAGAAGAGGTAGGGCCGGGCCCGCTGCTTCAACAGTTCGACCACGGGCTTCGTGGCGCAGATGAAGCCGCCCATGGCGCCGCCCAGTGCCTTGCCGAAGGTGCCGGTGACGAAGTCCACCTTGACCCCGCAGTGCGCATAGGAGCCCCGGCCCTGCGGCCCCAGGAAGCCCGTCGCGTGGCAATCGTCGACCATGATCAGGGCGTCGTAGCGATCAGCCAGTGCGCGGATTTCATCCAGCTTGGCGATATAGCCGTCCATCGAAAACGCGCCGTCGGTGGCGATGATGATATCGCGCGCGCCATCGGCCCGGGCCTGCTTCAGCTGGGCCTCCAGATCGGCCATGTCCGAGGTCGCGTAGCGATAACGCTTGGCCTTGCAGAGCCGCACCCCGTCGATGATCGAGGCGTGGTTCAGGCTGTCGGAGACGATGGCGTCCTCGGCCCCGAACAGGGGTTCGAACAGGCCGCCGTTGGCATCGAAGGCCGCGGCGAACAGGATGGTGTCCTCAAAGCCCAGATAGTCGGCGATGGCGCGCTCCAGCGCCTTGTGGATCTCCAGCGTGCCGCAGATGAACCGCACCGAGGCGGTGCCGCCGCCCCAGCGTTCGGTGGCGGCGTTCGCCGCGTCGACGATCCGCTGATCGCCGCCCAGACCCAGATAGTTGTTGGCGCAGAAGTTCAGGACCCGACGCCCGCCGACCTCGATCACCGGTCCCTGGCGAGACTGGATGACCCGCTCGGGCTTGGTCAGCCCCTGGGCGTCGATGTCGGACAGTTCGGCGGCGACCCGATGATGGAAGGAGGCAGTGCTCATGGGTCGGGGGAGTAGGCGTTTTCGGAGCGGGATTCCAGCGGAGCATTGGGCATGGGTCATCGCTCTTCCGCTGTGAACGGGATGGGAAGGGCGGGCGGAGCAGCGGGCGCGAGGCCCGGAGACCGTGTGGTGAGTAGTTTCGGCTTCGCGTCTTCTGCTCCGCGCGGTTGGTCTGCTCGGAAGCGGACGGCCCCGCGTCGTTCGGACG
>JADCBH010000111.1 GCA_020253595.1 Brevundimonas sp. | reverse complement strand
GCATGACCCTCTGGCTGGCCATGAACTTGCCGTTGTATTCCGAAGCCGTCCCTTCGGTCGGCTTGAACCCCGGATAGGGGGCATAGGTCGAAGCGGTGTGCTGCCACACCTCGTTGAACAGGTTGGAGAAGACGGCCGGGGCGGTGGCGACCGCGCTTTCCCATTCGGCTTCGGTAGGCAGACGCTTGCCGGCCCATGCAGCGAAGGCCTCGGCCTCCCAGGCGCTGACGTGGCGCACCGGAGCGTCATGCGCGACCGGGATGCGGCCCGTCAGGCTCATGGTCGTCCAGCCGTCCTCGCCCTCGCGCCAGTAGAGCGGCGAGGTCCAACCCTCGGCCTTCACCGTGGCCCAGCCGTCGGCAAGCCACAGCTCGGGCCGCGAATAGCCGCCGTCGGCAATGAATTCGATCCACTGGCCGTTGGTGACCAGGTCGTGGTCCAGATGGAACGGCTCCAGCCACACCTTGTGGCGGGGGCCTTCGTTGTCGAAGGCGAAATCGTCGCCGCCATGCCCGATCTCGACCAGCCCGCCCTCGAACCGGGTGGCTCCTCCCCTCTCCTGCTGGCGCGTGCCCGCCGGACGCGGCTCTTCGGCATAGGCGGCGGGGGCCAGAGGCGAGCGGGCCATCAGAGCCAGCAGGTCCATCAGGAAGAGCTCCTGATGCTGCTGGTCGTGATGCAGGCCCAGCACGAATAAATAGTGTTCGAGATCGGTCTCGAACCCCGCCGCGATACGGGCCTCCATGCGCCGGTCGATCTCGGCGCGATAGGCCAGAACCTCGTCCAGCGACGGCCGGGTCATGAGACCGCGTTCGTGCCGCTGCACGCGGTGGCCGAGGCTTTCGTAATAGGAATTGAACAGGGTCTGCAGGCGCGGATCGACGGGCCGATAGTCGTCCTCGGCCGCCAGGATCATCGCCTCGAAGAACCAACTCGTATGGGCGAGATGCCACTTGCCGGGGCTAGCGTCGGGCATGGCCTGGGCGGCGAGGTCCTCGGACGAAAGCCCGCGGGCCAGAGCGGGCATGGCTGAGCGAACGGCGCGGTATCGCCCCAGCAGGTCGATCTCGCTCGCCGCACTCTGCGCAACAAGGGTTCGCGCGGGGTCGTGCATGATCGGCGGCTCCGTGACTTCGTCCAGCTTGGCTGCCAGCCGGACTACGCTAACACGTCGCCAGAGGTTGCGTTGCCCGGATCACCCTATTCGGTGGCGACTGCTGACGCTGGGTGGCAGCAGCCGGTCAGCGGACCGGCTTGCCGCCGTGCTTGGCGTACTCCAGCCGCGCGATGGTGCGGTTGTGCACCTCGTCGGGGCCGTCGGCGATGCGCAGGGTGCGCACCGTGGCATAGAGCTCTGCCAGCGGCGTATCTCCCGAAACGCCCGCCCCGCCGAAGGCCTGTATGGCGTCGTCGATGACTTGCAGCGCCATGCGCGGGGCCGCGACCTTGATCTGGGCGATCTCGGACTTGGCGTTCTTGGCCCCGGCCTCGTCGATCATCCAGGCGGCCTTCAGAACCATCAGGCGGCACATCTCGATGTTGGTCCGCGCTTCGCCCACGCGCTGCTCCCAGACCGAATGCTCGGCGATCTGCTTGCGGAAAGCCGTGCGGCTCAGCAGCCGCTGGCACATCAGCTCCAGCGCCCGTTCGGCGCAGCCGATCACGCGCATGCAGTGATGGATGCGGCCCGGCCCGAGGCGCCCTTGCGCGATCTCGAAGCCCCGGCCCTCGCCAGCGATCAGGTTCTCGACCGGGACACGGACGTTCTCCAGCACCACCTCGGCATGGCCGATCGGCTTTTCGTCATAGCCGAAGACGCTGAGCATCCGCTCGACGCGAAAGCCGGGCGTGTTGACGGGGACGAGGATCTGCGACTGCTGGGCGTGGGTGGCCGCGCCCGTGTCGGTCTTGCCCATGACGATGGTCACGGCGACGTTGGGGTGCGCCATGTTTGTCGACCACCACTTGCGCCCGCTGATGACGTAGTGGTCGCCGTCGCGCTCGATGCGGGTCTGGATGTTGGTGGCATCCGACGAGGCCACCTCCGGCTCGGTCATCAGGAAGGCGGAGCGGATCTCTCCGGCCATCAGCGGCTTGAGCCAGCGCGCCTGCTGCTCGGCGTTCCCGTACATATGGAGCACTTCCATATTGCCGGTGTCGGGCGCGTTGCAGTTGAACACCTCGGGCGTCCAGAGCCCCGCCTTGCCCATGGCCTCGGCCAGCGGAGCGTATTCGAGGTTCGTGAGCCCCGCGCCGTGCTCGCCCGGCAGGAACATGTTCCACAGCCCCGCCTCCCGCGCCTCGGCCTTCATCGCCTCCATGGTGGGCGGCTGGCGGTTCGGATCGGCGTGGACCTCGGCGTAGTAGTCCGCCGCGCGCGGCAGGACCTTGTCCTCGAGGAAGCGCGTGACACGCTCCTGCCAATGAAGGCCGCGATCGGAGTGCCGGAAATCCATGAGGTCAGTCCCTGGGTATGAAAGCAGAACGGCGCGAGGTCGAGCCCGACCCCGCGCCGCTTGATGTCCTGGCTCAGCTCAAGCTCAGCGCTTCAGCAGCGGTGCCAGTTTTTGGGCGATCATCATGTCACCGGCGATCTTCAGCTTGCCCTGCATGAAGGCCATCATCGGATCCAGCTGGCCGTTAGACAGGGCCATGAAATCATCCCAGTTCATCGACACGGTGGCGTCAGCGGGCTTGTCGTCGTTCGTGACTGTATTCGGCACCGAAGCACCATCAATGTAGATCTTTCCGGCATCGCCAAGGTCGAGCTTAACGGTCTTGCCCAGACCGGAATTGTCGCCGACGGCGCTGCGGATGTGTTCGGTGACCTGATTGAGATCGGCCATGTCGCTCTCCCTGCAAGCGGTGGAGGCGAAGGGGTAGCGCCGCCCGTCACTCCCCACAAGATCACGTCGGGGAAAGTTGACGAAACCCGGATTGCGCCGCCGCGCGGCCTCCGCTATCGACGCCTCCTGCCGGAGACGTGGCCGAGTGGCTGAAGGCAACGGTTTGCTAAATCGTCGTACCCTGTAAGGGGTACCGAGGGTTCGAATCCCTCCGTCTCCGCCATCTCCCCAAAGGTCGAGTAAAATCAATGATTTTGCTCTCCGTGGGTCAGATTTGCGTGACGCGTTGTGTGACACGGTCTGCCTTAGGGGTAATCCCTGCTCTCACTCGGAAGGGAACAGCACGCCTAGTGCTTGACCACGCACGCCATTTGTGGCGGCCCGAATAGTGTCGAAGTGGGTGCTTCGTGCGTCCCACGGATCGATCAGAGTTGCGACCCGCAGACCGTCGATTGGCGGGAGGCGCAACTCACTGTTGGGAATAGCGCAGCCCTCGGGGTCTAAGTCTTGCGTGGTCTGGGTCACCAGCTCTGTGCGGGTGTTTATCGAGAGGCGGACCTGCCGACAGCTGTTCGTGGCCTTGGCATCCAGAACGCCATTCTCCCAGGATTCGATCTCATAGAAGTCTGTGTGGGTGGTGATGACATAGCTGGAGAGATCGGCGTTTGATCCCGTTAGCGTCGGCGCGCTGACCCAAATGATCCGTTCTTCACAAGTCTGCTCGTCGATCTGGCATCTGATCTCCGAATAGTTCAGCGGGAAAGCGATATCTGCCATAGACCAGGTGCCACTGGCGCGAACCGCCGGAAGCGCCCCCTCGTAAGCCGCGACGTGCTTGCCGCTTCCGACGGACAAGGGGGTTAGCTGTGCGAGGCGAGACAGGGTCATGAGCCGTTCAAGCTCGCCAAAAGTCAGCGAACCGTCGGCGACCAATCCCGCCTTACCTTCGAACTCTCGAACCGCAGCTTGCGTGTCTGGATCGGTGAGGGGTGCAGTCAACGACCGGAGGTCAATGGCATAGCCCAGGTTCGCCAGAGCTAGACGGGCGCTGTAGAATAGGAGCCCTACTGAAAACCCCTGCTCCCGACCGCCTTCAAGCCGGACCATCTCGGCATAGGCCTGCTCCAGAGGAAGTTCGTTCAGGCGATCATGATCTGCTTCTTGAGCGCCGACGGATGATGCGGCCATCAGAATGGCTGTAGCTACAAGGGCTGTGCGCATTGAGACCTCCGGTGATGAAGGTGACAGGGGAACGCCAAGCTGTCACCCTTTCTACGGTTGCGCTGGCGGTCGGATTTCTCACGCGGAGGTCACAATGATTTCAGCAGGAATGGCGTTCATCGGGCTTCTTGCTTCAGCGGCCCCGCCGCCCGTTCAAGAACCGTCAGCCGCGTTTCCGGACACCCCAGCCGAGTTTTACGACGTCGGACAGGCATTCGCGCATTGCAGCGGTCATTGGGCATATGCCGCTGAACTAGCAAACCGGAATGGCCTCACCGCTGCTGCAACAAGCCTAGAAGGTATGGAGCGCGGGTGGACGCTGGCGGGCATGACGTTTTTGGTCGAAGGGCTTGATCCGTCCCGGCAGACGGAAGTCGAGACGCTCTTCGAAAACATGAAGCAGATCGAAGTCGAGCGACTTCGGGCGGAACGCGAGATCGCGGATGCTCGGGGCGATACGGACTTTCCTTCACGTTCGGGAGAACGCTTCGAGGCACAATGTGGCCGTTGGATCGAACTTCAGCGGGCGATGATCCAGGCGATGCGCAGTGGACCGATTTCGCCTCCATAGCCGACCCAGAGCCCTAGTTCATGTAAAACATCACACAAAAACAGCGCCGTGTTGCAGAAAGCTAACCCGAAATTCGCCACACGACATTCGAGAAAATGTGGTTAGATTCCAAAACCGCTCCGAGGAGCGGTCGTGTTGGCCGCTCGGGTTGGGCACCGGAGAACCAACGCATGAACGACAATGCCCCCGCTGATTACGCAGCTACTTGGGAAGAGATCGCCAGCTCTGTCAGCGATCCGTCCAAATGGGCGGGTGACGCCAGCAAGACCGCCCTGGACGATCTCGTCACCTATCTCGAAGAGTCCTACGGCGACGACGATGTCCTGAAGGTGCTCGTCTGGCGAGCTTGGTGTGCCAGCACCGGGGTTCCCACCCGCAACGATACTGCGCTTCAGGAACGTTCAGGGGCGCTCAAATCCGAGAGAGAGCGTGCCGAGCGATGGGCGCTTTATCTCGAAGGTAAGGGCTCTCCCGACGCCAAAACGCCCCGGAGCCTGTGGAACGGCATTTCAGCCTGCTTCAATCCCCACACCGGAAAGTTGGAGGAATGGTTCGTCGGGACGGAAGCGCAGACTCTTGAAGAGCTGAAGGAGCGGTATGGGGCGCTTCCGGATGGCGAGCCCCCGGCGATCTTCAACTGACAAGCCGGAATGGCGGGGTCGAAAGACCCCGCCATCGATCTTTCGGAAAGATCGTCTGCCTAGCCGGGCGTTGCGCCTACTGTGGTAGTGTCCGATCAATGGCAACGGGCCGCAGCAGCTTGCTAGGACTAATGACCAAACCGAAGCCGGGGATGGCCTTTCAAGGCATGGTCGCTCTGATCGAGAAGGCTATGCAGCAAGCCGAAGGAGTGACCATCGAGTCGCCGGGTTTTGTTCTCGATTCCGGCGGAGAGCGCCGCGAGCATGACGTGCTGATCCGGCGGAAAGTCGGACTGCACGAGATCGTCACTGCGGTCGAATGCCGGGACAAGTCCCGGAAGCTAGGACTGAACGACTTGGAGGCGTTCGCGAGGAAATGCGAACGCACTGGCGTCGATCACCGTGTGATGGTGTCCGCCCGTGGCTTCTGTAAATCGGCGCTTAGGGCTGCCCCGGCGGAACGGATTCAATGTCTTTCGCTTCAGCAGGTGGCAGGCTTCGACTGGCTTGGGACGTCCGCGATGATCGAAACCAGGCGGAACTTCACAAAGATCGACGCCCAGGTTTTTGCGAAAACAAAGATTGTGGAACCGTTTGAACTCTATGGGTCAGACGGAAGCGTGGTGACTCCGCAAGTTCTTGTGAATGTTGCGAATAAGGCCATGTCGGAGAACGATCTGCCAGAGCCCTTCGGTCGTGAAGAACCCGGAAACTTACATGTCAAATGGCAGGGCACTGACTGCCACGTGGTCGATGCAAACGGTGAGCGCCACGACGTTGATTACGTCGTTATCGATGCCGTCGTGGAGATCACTGACACCCCTAAGCCGTTCAAGCTCCACACCTACGAGGGCGATCATGGCCGGGTCGAGATCATGTCCAGCACGCTAGATATCGAGGGGAAGGAGAGCGAGATGGTGATGGTCCGGAATGCCGAGGGTTTGGTCAGCTTCGTGATCGCACCGAAGTAATGAACCCTTCGGGTGACGTGACCCCCTGCCACTAGCTGCGGTTAGCGGAGACAAATTCGCGTTGGACTGACAGCACCGCCAGCCGCCCCTGACAAGCCCGCGCTTCGAAGACGGCGGCATGCATCTGGGGTAGCCTTTCGGACATGTGGTTGACCGTCGCGAACCGATCAGAGTCCGCATCGCGATCAGAGCCAGTCTAGGCCGATGCTGCGCTGGCGGGCGCCGGAGCTTCGCTGGCCGCCGCCAGATGCTGCATCACCTGATCCATCTCGGAAACCAGCACCTTGACCTGGGTTGAGGTCAGCCCACCCTGAAGGGAGGCCCGGATCATATGGATGGCAGGCAGGAAGGCACCCGGCTTCCAGACGGCGTTGGCCTCCAGAAGGTCTGCGAGCTTGCATACGGTCCTGAGACTGCCAGCCAGTCCTGGACGTTTGATGGCCACGCAGTATCCGAGGCACTCGTCGGCCAGTCTGTGGACCTGATCCAGCGCCTCTTGCGAGGGACGCATCTTGAACGGTTGAACAAGGGCTTCGATCTGGGTCACCCGCTCTGCAATGAGAGGGATCAACGTGGGTTCGAGCACGGTCAATCGAGCGTTGGCGTCTTCGATGCACTCCCGCACGGTTCGTCCACCGGGCTTGCGACACTTCACCTCGAGGGACGTGGTGACCATCCGGAACTTGACTGACATCAGAGACTGACCTTTTGCGGACGGAACACGTTGTCGATTTCATCCTGGGACATGTTGGCTTTCTGCGGTTCGCCGAGATCGCCGCTCAGGTCTGTCGACCTCCGGCCACCGGTCGCGGGCACACCGTCAAACTTGAACCGTCGGTCTGGACCAATGAACTTGGGTGCCTCGACGAACACGCGGCCGCCTTTGGCTGACCAAAGGATCCGCTGCATAAGAACGGTGGGCGAGGTCGGCTTGGCCACGACGAAGTTGGCCCCACAGTCGCGGGCCGTAATCACCTGGCCCTCACGCGTGTGGCCGGTCACGATGATCACGGGCATGAAACGCGCCGGTTCTGCGCCGCTTTCGCGAAGCCAACGAACGATGTCGAAGCCTGAATCGTCGGCAAGCTGCGCATCGAGAAGGACCAGGTCGTACTCGTTGACCTTCAGCGCTTCCCGCGCCTCCCGACCGCTCTGGCACCGAGAGATCTTGTCAACGCCGAAGCCCATAAGCATCTGGCCCAGGATCTCGAGGCCCTGACTGTTGGAGTCGACGCAGAGAACCTTGACCTGTCGTAGGTTGATGCGGCCTTCGCCGCCCGGACGCGTCACCATAGTTCGCACTCCTGTGACGCATTTCTGGCGTCACTGCCCTGCAGTCGCTCTGCAAGGGCCGCAAGATTCACCGACCGAACGGCTGCTGCCACATCGGCTGAGCCGTCGACCTGCCCGGCCAACTCCACAACAAAACGCTCGAGTTGCTCGAGATGCTGGCGCAGCATGTCGGCCTCCTGACGGACGAATGGCGTGAGACCATTCGTGCCCAGGTCGTCCTCAATCCGTCGCGCCGAAGCTGCCCATACGCCGAGCTCTCGGCCGAGCGTGACCAGAGCAGCGGACACAGGCACGCGGTCTTGATCGGGCGCTCCGCTCATCAGAACAGCTCGACTTCGCCCGACTTGACCACGAGTTCTCGAGACGACGAACGCTCGCGGACCATGATCGTGGGATCGGTGACCAACTGCTGCTGAGCACGCCCCATCGCCGGCCAATACTGGACGCGACGAGCCTTTGAGCCGCCCAAGCTCTCACCAACCAGGGGTATCCGTTCATCGGCGAGAAAACGCCGAGCGAACTCGGCGTTGCGCAAGCCTATGTCGGCCATGGTAGCGCTCATCCTTGCCCCACCGAACAGCTTCGCCTCAAGCCGGTGTCTGCGAGCGCCAAGCGCCAGAAGGCCGTTGATCAAGAGCTCCATGGCCTGAACGCCATAGCGACGGTGTCCCTGGCCGGGGTCTGGCGCCTCGGGCAAGAGGAAGTGATTCATGCCGCCGACACCCGTCGACGGATCGCGGATGCACGCGGCGACGCAGCTTCCCAGGATCGTGGTGAGAAGCACCTCAGGATCGTCAGTCACCTCATGGGTGCCCTGAATGACGTGAAGGCGACGCTTTGGTAGAAGTACGGCTGCGGTCACTGCAAAGGTCCATAGACGGCCTCAAGCTTCTCCCGAAGCGAGGCGACAGTGAACGGCTTGACCAGGTAGTTGTTGACGCCGAACTGCTGGGCCCGATTGATCAGGTCATTGTCAGCGCGGCCCGTCAGCATGATGAAGCCGATCGAACGGAACTGCGGTGCCCCCCGAACAGCACGCAGAAGGGCGAGGCCGTCCAGCTTGGGCATGTTGAAGTCCGAGATGATCAGATTGAACCGGCCATGCATGAGCTGGCGCAGAGCATCTTCGCCATCGACCGCGTCCTCGATCATCTGAACACCGATTTCGCGCAGACCGTTTCTCACCAGAACGCGAATGGTCTGCTGATCGTCGACGACGAGGGCGCGAAGGTCAGAAGCGGCAGGCATCAGGCAATCTCCGACGCTCGGCGGCTGGCGGCGCGGAGAATCGCCGCTCCCATGCGCTCGAGTGGAACTTGAATTTGTACAGCGCCTGCCTCGGAAGCAGCGCGGGGCATCCCATAGACGGTGCTGGAAGCCTCATCCTGGCCCAGGGTGCGGGCCCCTGCCCGGCTCATTTCCAGCAGCCCCGCCGCTCCGTCGCGGCCCATTCCGGTCAGGATGGCACCGACCGCCGAGGCCCCCGCCGAACGCGCAACCGACGAGAAGAGGGCGTCAACCGAGGGACGATGTCCGCTGACGAGGTCGCTGGCATCGAGCCTGCAGACCAGAGCGGCACCTGCACGCACGACCTTGAGGTGTGCCGCGCCTCCGGGGGCAAGATAGACGTGGCCTTGGCGCAGAGGTTCGGCATCACGGGCCTCTGCGACCTTCGGGGTGCAGGTCCGGTCGAGACGCGCCGCAAAGCTCGTGGTGAAGCTCGCCGGCATGTGCTGGGTGATGACCGTCGGCGGGCAGTTGGCGGGAAAGGTCTGAAGGATGGTCAGCAAGGCTTCCACCCCGCCCGTGGATGCGCCAAGCGCCACGACCTCGACTGCGCTCGAAAAGCCGGCCTCGGGCGCAACGGGGACAGGACGGTCAACGGGCCTGACCCTGGCGCCGGCCGCGACCTTGACCTTCTCGATCAGGGACGCGAAGCCACCCGCCTCGTGACCCGTTGGCTTGCCGACGCAGTCAACGGCACCGAGTTCAAGCGCCGCCAGGGTCGCGTCCGCGCCCTTCTGGGTCAGCGTCGAAACCATGACAACAGGGGTCGGGCGCAGACGCATCAGACGCGCCAGAAACTCCAGACCATTCATATTGGGCATCTCGACGTCGAGCGTGACGACGTGCGGATCGAGGTTCTTGATGGCCTCGCGCGCGTCCAGGGGGTCAGCGGCTTCCCCGACGACGCGGATATCGGGGTCGGACGTCAGATGGTGACGCAGCAGCGCCCGCATCGTGGGCGAGTCGTCCACGATCAGAACTCGGATCGGAGCGATCGTCATGGGGCCTCGCGTCGGTAGGCCGTCAGACCGTCGGGTCGCAGACCGTCGATCGAGGCCCGCTCGGAGTGCCCGACGTAGAGACGCCCGCCGGGCTCCAGCTGATCGCGGAAGCGCGAGAACAGCTGGGTCTGGGTCTTGTCATCGAAGTAGATGGCGACGTTGCGACAGAAGATGACGTCGAAACGCCCCTTCATGGGCCAGGGCCCCAGCAGGTTCAGAGGCCGGAAGGCGACCAGATCGCGCACGTCCTGACTGACCGACCACGCATCGCCGTCCCGGCGCAGGCCCCTTGAACGGTAGGCGGCGGGAACGGGGGCGACATCGGCTTCGCTGTAACGCCCAGCCTTCGCGCGCTCCACGATACCGGTATCAATATCCGTCGCGAGAATCCGGACGTCGAGTTGTCCGGCCTCGGGCAGCACAGCCAGAAGCGCCATGGCGGCGGAATAGGCCTCGTGCCCGGCGGAACAGCCTGCCGACCACAGACGGATACGACCGCCCGCTCGTGCCTTCGCAGCAAGGCGCGGGCCTTCGACATCTGTCAGATCCGTGAAGTGATGGGCCTCGCGGAAAAAGCTCGTGACGTTGGTCGTCAGAGCGTTGAGCATCTCGCGTCGCTCGTTCTCGCCCTGGTCTGAAGAGACAAGATCGAGGTAGGCACCGAAATCAGGAAGGCGCAGCGCGCGAACCCGTTTCGCCAGCCGCGAATAGACAAGCGTCGCCTTGCCTTCCGAGAGGCAGATCCCCGACATCTCGTACAGGAGGGCAGCGACTTCCTCGAAGTCACGCCAGGTGAAGGCGAACTCGCCTTCGACGGCGATGCCGCCGGCATGAGACGTCGCGCGGGCGAGCGCGGTCATGCCGCCTCCTGCGAATGCTCTTCGGGCAGAATGCCGTCCAGCGACAGGAGGCTGATCATGCCGGAGTCCTGGGCGATCACTCCCCGCAGGAAGCCGCGCACGACGTCACATGCCACATCGGGCGTCGGCTGAATGACCGCGTCGGCAATGTTGAGAATGTCAGACACTGCCTCGACCAGAAGTCCGAACGTCTTGGCACCGATCCGGGCGACGATGATCACGTGGCGCGGAGTGGCCAACGTCGGCCCGAAGCCAAGGCGAGCCCCGAGATCAACGATGGGCAGCACGGTCCCGCGCAGATTGATCACGCCCTGGATATAGGCGGGCGCGTGAGGAAGCGGGGTGGCCTTGGCCCACCCGCGGATCTCACGAACAGCGTGGATGTCGACACAAAACTCCTGATCCCCCACCCGGAAGGCAATAAGTTCGCGGCGATCTTGGGTCTGCTGGGTCATGGCTCAGCTCGCTAGGGCCAGGGGAATGGGTTGCGTGGCGTTGGCGCGACGGAGACCGATGACGGCGTCCACGTCGAGGATGAGGGCAACGCGCCCGTCGCCGAGGATGGTCGCGGCCCCCACCCCGGGAACCTGCCCGTAGTTCGTCTCCAAACTCTTGATGACGACCTGGCGCTGGCCCTGAATCGCGTCGACGCGCAGGGCGGCCAGACCGCCGAGTTCGCTCTCGACCAGGATGATCACGCCCGCGTCGCTGGACGGGCCAAGGCCAAGCTCGGAGGCGATGTCGATGACAGGAACGTGCGAACCGCGAACCAGGAGCACGGACCCTGTGGGCCCCAGCGCCCGGGTCTCTGCCGTTCGCAGTTGAAGAGTTTCGACGATCACACTGATCGGAACGACCAGGGTCTGGTGGCCGGCCATGACAACCATGCCATCCAGAACGGCCAGTGTCAGAGGCAGGCTCATCGTGAAGCGAGAGCCGACACCCGGCGTCGAGTTGATCGTGATCCGTCCACCCAGAGCCTGGATGGAGCGCTTGACCACGTCCATCCCGACGCCGCGGCCGGAGATGTCCGAGATTTCTGAAGCGGTCGAAAAACCGGGCGCGAAGATCAGGTTGTCGATCTCCTCATCCGTCAGCGATGCGTCAGGATCGATGATGCCCCGTTCGACGGCGATCTGGCGCACGCGCGATCGATTGATTCCCCGGCCATCGTCGGAAACCTCGATGACGATCCGACCCGAGCGGTGCTGCGCGGACAGGCTGATGACGCCCTCGGCTGGCTTCCCTGCAGCAAGCCTGTCTTCGGGACTTTCCAGGCCATGGTCGATGGCATTGCGGATCATGTGAGTGAGCGGATCGGTCAGGCGCTCGATCACAGTCTTGTCGACCTCGGTGCCCTCGCCTTCCGTGGCCAGGCGCGCGGACTTTCCCGTCATCGCCGAGACTTCCCGAACCAGTCGCGGCATGCGCTGAAAGACCGACTTCACGGGCTGGGCCCGAATAGCCATCACGCTGTCCTGGATGTCGCGCGTCAGATGCTCGAGATCGTCGAGCGACAGCGCGAGCGCGTCGGTCCTTGCAAGACCGGCCTCATGCATCTGTTGAGCCAGCATCGCCTGATTGATGACCAACTCGCCGACGAGGTCGATCAGGCGGTCAACGCGATCCAGATCGACCCGGATCGTGGGTTGAGCCGGACTATCGGTCCGTTCGGTCGGCGCACGGGGCTGAGAGGGGGCGGCGTCCGTCGGGCCGGTCTGGGCGGGGCCGGTGGTCTGCTGTACCGGCGGCTCTGTCTCGACCGTGATCGTTGGCGGGACCGACGCCGTGACTGACGCGGGTTCGTCGCGTGCGAGCGAAAGCAGCGCCTCAAGCGACAGTTCAGCCGGGGACGCGGGATCGGGAGCCTGCTCCTCGTCACCGCGAGCAAGAGCGAGGAGGTCGGAGAGAGAAGGTCCCTCATCCATCGCCCCCTCTGCGTCAGGGCGCACAATGGTCAGGTCGCATTGACCGTCGACGAACTCGAAGACGTCCCGAACCGTCGTTTCGGACACGTCGGCTTCGAGCTGCACCGTCCAAGTCAGATAGGCACCTTCCGGGTCGAAATCGTCCAGGCCAGGGACATCAGCGTCGAGCGAGAGCTCAATGGGCCCAAGCCTTTCGAGCTCACGAAGCAAGGTCAGGGGTTCGTTGCCGTTCCGGTAGAGACCAGGGTGGGGACGGAAGGTCACGGTCCAGCGAGAGGACGCCACCTTCAGGGGCGCGGGGGTCAGATCAGGCGACGGGCCAAAATCGCCGAGCCCAATCGCCTGCGGCACGAAGCCAGCACCAGGGTCCACCTCGTCGTCCTCAACGGGTGCCCCGGTAAACGCCTGAAGCTCGGAGACCAGATCGGCGTCGTCGCTGTGCAGTTCCGAACCCTGCTTGGCTGCGGTGATATGGTCGGTAAGCCGATCAGCGGACTTCAGGAGGACGGCCACGACGGCGGCATCGGCTGCGAGTTCGCCATTCCGAACCGCGTCCAGAGTCGTCTCGAAGACATGGGCGAAGCGCACCAGAGCGTCCATGCCGAAGGCCCCGGCCCCGCCCTTGACGGAATGAACGGCACGAAAGACCGCATTGACCGTCTCGGAGTCGGTATCGCCGCCCTGCATGGCCAGCAGCCCGCCTTCCAGATCGACGAGCAGCTCGTCGCACTCCTGGAAGAATGTCGCCTTGATCGCCTCCATGGGGTCCATGGGAAAGCCTCAGGCCGCGACGCGACGGACGGCGCCGACCAGCTTGTCCGGATCAAACGGCTTGACGATCCAGCCGGACGCCCCCGCTGAACGAGCGCGCTGCTTCTTGGCGTCGTCGCTCTCGGTCGTGAGAACGAGGATCGGAGTCGAACGGTCTTCGCTGCGCACGGCCTCGATGAAGCCGAAGCCGTCGAGGTTGGGCATGTTGATGTCAGTGATGATCACGTCAGGCGTATGCTGGGACAGCACCTCGAGCCCATGCGCTCCGTCGACGGCCTGAACGACCTCGTAATCGGCCTGGACCAGCACCATCCGCACCATGTCCCGCATGGTCCGTGAATCATCGACGACAAGAACCAGTTGGCTCATGGGCGGAGTTCCTCAGAAGGAATGGCACCCGACAAACCGAGCCGCTCGAGGGCGGGGTTCAGATGATCGGGCGTGTTGGCGAGTGTCAGGCTGTGTCCGTCTTCGCGCCAGGTCTTCAGGGCCGAGTGGAGCAACTGCCCTCCCTGCCCGCCCAGACGTTCGGTCTGGGACAGGTCGAGGATGAGATCATCGCCACGATGGGCCCGCAGGACCTGCGTGAGACCGGCGACGGTGGTGGCGTCAACGTGCGCTGGAAACGCGAGTGTCGCCATCAGAACTCCTCCCACTCGTCCACGGCGACGGCAGCTGAGCCGTTGGCGGCACGACGCGGGGCGGAGAAGCGGGCGGCGAACTCGGCCACGCGATGCTGGGCCTGACGCACCGCCGGCTCGGGCGCGGCCTGCCGGCCGGATTGAGCAGCGGGCTTCCTCGACGAGTTGGTGGTGCGGAAGCGACCCACGAGCGCCGCCAGTTCACCGGCCTCCTGACTGAGGTTATGGCTGGCCGCCGTCGACTGCTCGACCATGGCTGCGTTCTGCTGGGTCGTCTGGTCCATCTGATTGACGGCCGTGTTCACCTGGCTGAGTCCGGTCGCCTGCTCCTGGGCCGAGGCGCTGATTTCCTGGACCAGGCCTGTGATCTCGCCGACGCGTTCCACGATGCCGGTCAGGGCGTGGCCAGTCTGGCCGACAAGCGTCACGCCATCCTTCACCTGAGCCGAAGAGGCCGAGATCAGGCCCTTGATTTCCTTGGCGGCGTCGGCCGAGCGTTGAGCCAGAGCGCGGACCTCGGAGGCCACGACAGCGAAGCCCTTGCCCGCATCGCCGGCCCTCGCCGCTTCGACGCCCGCGTTGAGCGCCAGCAGGTTGGTCTGGAAAGCGATCTCGTCGATCACGCCGATGATCTGGCTGATTTGCTGGGCCGAGGCCTCGATCTCGCCCATGGCGGCGACAGCCGACTGGACCACTTCGCCGCTGCGTTCCGCGTCGCGACGGGCCTCAACGACCACCGTATTGGCCCGCTGCGCACCCTCGGCAGTCTTGCGGACGGTCGCCGTGATCTGGTCGAGCGCGGCAGCCGTCTCCTCAAGGGTCGCGGCTTGCTGCTCGGTGCGGCGCGACAGGTCGTCCGCAGCCGTCGAGATCTCGGACGCGCCGGTCTGCATGGCGGCCGCATTGTTGTTGATCACACCCATGGCGTCTTCGAGGGACTGCATGGCCGCGTTGAAGTCCTCGCGGAGCTTGGCGTAATCGGCTGGGAACTCGCTACGGATGCGGAAGGACAGGTCGCCGTTGGAGAGCGCTTCCAGGCCCTCAGCCGTCAAATGCACGACGAGGCTCTGTTGTTCGGCGATCGCCTTGTCTGCGGCCTCGCGCTGCTCCTTGGCGACTTCCGCTGCCGTGACGTCGGTAGCGAACTTCACGACCTTGTAAGGACGCCCCTCGGCGTTGAGGATGGCATTGTAGGTCGCATCGAGGACGATCCGCCTTTGTCCCTGCCCCAGCCGCTCGAACCGGCCCGACATGAACTCGCCGTTACCAAGGCGCCGCCAGAAATCAGAGTATTCCGCGGTTGAGGTGTAAGCTTGATCACAGAACATTCTGTGATGGCGGCCACGAATCTCGTCGATCTGGAAGCCTACCGTCTTCAGGAAGTTGTCGTTGGCATCGAGAATGTTGCCCTGCAGGTCGAACTCGATGACGGCCTGATTGCGCTTGGCGGCGGCAAGTTGCGCGGTCGCGTCGAGGATCTCGGCCTGTTTGGCCCGGGCTTCGACCGATGCGACATCCAGGGCCTCGGCATTTCGCTTGAACTGCGCCAGGGCGCGAGCGAGGGCACCGATCTCGTCTTTGCGCTCCTCTCCGACCACCATCACATCGGTGTGGCCGTCGGCGAGCCGCTGCATGGCTGCCGTCATGCCGGACAGCGGATTGAAAACCCGGCGCATGAGGAAGGCGGTTCCGAAGATCAGGGCCCCCAGAATGAGAAGCCCGCCAATCGCGCCACCAACCATCACCTGGTTCGACCAGGAAAGGGCCTCCGTCTCGGTCCCTGCCTGGCTTGCGACAGCACCTTCGACAAGGGTGTCAACGGCTGTTCTGTGCGCCTGGAAAGCTTCCGTGGCGCGCGCAAGAGCCGCCTGGGCGGCCACCTGATCGCCGCGCGCCGCAGCCGGCGCGAGCTCCCGCTCGGCGATGGCCCAGAAACGATCTGCAGTGACGGCGACATCGCCCTGAACCTGGGCCTTGAGATTCTCAGCCAGGTTCGACTCGTTCCACACGGCCTGCCGCTCATTGTACTGCCGGTGCAGTTCGACGATGCGTTCTGTCAGTTCAGCAGCCTTCGTCGGCTCATTGGCCATCTGATACGCCATCAGGTAGCCCTCGATCACGAAGACCGGCGGCGGCAGAATATCGGCCACCAGATCCTTCTTCTGGACGATGTCCGCGTAGCGAGGCCCGCCGACCCGAACATCGGTAATCGACAGACCAATGCCGGTCGCCAGGATGGCGACAAGAGAGGCGACGATCACTGCGCCGACAAGGAAGGTGCGCTTCAGCATGGGCTTGGCCTCGATCAGTAGGAAGCGAAGAGGGACGATCCACATCCCTATTCAGCTAGTAAGGTTTGCAGATCGTAAATTACGCATTCCTACGTAACGCTCGCCTTCCCCTAGGGAATGCGGGCGACCGGTTCTGAATCAGGCTACGGGTTAGCGAACGGTGGAGGGCGGGAGCCAAGGTGGAAGCCAGTCTGGCGCGAACAGTCTTGGAGGCGGCTCCGGTGTCCATTTTGGCCGTCGACGAGAGGGGAACTGTGTGCCTCGCGAACCCGACCGCCAAAGCGTTTTGGCAACGCGATCTGGCGGCAGCGTCCACGCCCCTGTCTTCGCTGCTTCCCGGCTTCGACGTGAAGACAATGGTGACTGCAGAGCGGCGGGGTAGGCCGGTCTCCCTGAAGGCCGAAATCGTCGGCAATGAGAAGGACCTCGTCGTCTTTTCTGTCCCTTTCGACTCACCAAAAGGGCCCCTTACCGCCCTGTTCGTGCGCGACGAGACCGAGCGGCTTCGGACAGAGCATGATCTTGAGAGGCTGAGAAACGAAGTCCTCTTGAACTGGCAGCTCAACAGCCTGGGTGAACTGGCGGCGCTGGTCGGACACGAGATCAATCAACCGCTCGCCGCGATGACTACTCTCCTCCATATCGCCCGGGAAGAGCTGCAGTCCGCCAGCATTCGTCCCGAGGTGCTGGAGGCACTGGAAGGCTCGATCGCCCAGGCGCATCGGGCATCGGACATCATCCGCCGCTTCCGTGCGCTTCTCTCCAGAGAAACGCAGTTTCATGCGGATGTATCCGGTCGAAAGCTGGTGGCCGACATCGAACCGCTGCTTCAGCTTCAGGCCCGAGATGCAGCTTTCATCCTGAAGATCGATGCTGCGGAAGCATCGCTGCGTTGCGACGTCGTGCAGATTCAACAGGTCCTGCTGAACCTGCTTCGCAACGCTTTCATCCACGGGCGTGCCGAGCACAATCCCGCTGTGTCGATCAGCGGAGAAGCGTGTGCGGATGCCTATCGTTTCGAGGTTGCGGACAATGGACCCGGGTTCCTCAACCCGATGCCGAGCTTCGATCCTCAACCGCCCGTTGACGGGGGAACCGGCATGGGGCTTGGGTTGTCGATCTGTCGGCGCATTGTCGAGGCGCATGGGGGAAGCATCACCGCGTCAAACCTGTCTGAAGGCGGCGCTCGCGTCAGCTTCCAGTTGCCTTACGGTGAGCGTGAATGACACCCGTCTTCCTCATCGACGATGATGTCGCGGTACTGTCGGCCGTCAGCCTGTTGCTCCGTCGCGCCGAGTTCGAAGTTCACCCGTTCTCGAGCGCGCTTGACTACCTGAAGGTCGCGCCATCCTTGCCGACGGGGGTCTTGGTCACCGATGTGCGCATGCCTGAGCTGGACGGCCTGGAGCTTTTGCGCCTGCGTCAGGACGCTCGCATGCAGAAAGGTCCGGTCGTGGTCATGACCGGGCACGCTGACGTTCCCATGGCTGTCGAGGCCATGCGACTGGGCGCTTTCGATATCATCGAAAAGCCCTTTGATCCGGCATTGATGGTGTCCATTGTCAGGGCTGCTGCGCTGAGCCTTACCTCAACCCCCGAAACACTCGGGCTCACCTTGCGCGAACGGCAGATCGCCAACGCGGTCTGCCAGGGCCAGACCAGCAAAGAGATCGCACTCGATCTCGGCCTCAGCCACCGTACGGTCGAGGTGTTCAGGGCGCGAATTCTGAAAAAGACCGGGGCCGCAAATGCGGCCGCCTTGGCAGCCTTGCTCAAGCTGAAAGGCTAGCTGCGGCGTCGCCAACCATCAGGCGACGCGGCTTGTTCAGCCATTTGACCTACCTTGCCGGTTGGCCGGTGATTGCAGGGTCGAGCTTTTCGGGAACCGGGCGAAAAGACCCGGCTCCCGAAAGGCTAAACTACCCGATCCGTGCGGCGATGCCCGTCAGGGTCTCGGCCAGGTCCCGCAGGCGCCGCGCCGCAAGCTCGTTGCTGGCAGTCGGTATACCTTCTGCAAGAGCACGCAGTTGCAGAGCCATCGCGCTATCACGCCCCGCCGCCTCCACAAGCGGCGCAGCCGAGTCCAGCAATGCGTTGATGCGAGCAACCGCATCGGCGGCCAGCCCGCCATCGCGTGTCAACTGATCGAGGTAGGCGCGCGCCACCACCGGATGGGCGGGCCAGGTGACCCGAAACTGCTGCTGAGGGTTCACAGTCTCGCCCTGCTGGGCCATTCGAGCCGCGGCGATCTCGTTTTCGGTCAGGTGCTCGCTGGGCGTCAGTTCCAGTACGTCGAGACCGCGCGCGATCTCGGTGCCGTAGATGCGGCCGTCGTACCAGTAGACCGACCAGAAGCCACCGAGGATATCGTGCTGCTCGCTGAGCGGGCCCCGGTCGAAGTAAGCGATTTCACGCGGGTTCGAAGAGTCGGTGAAGTCACTGATCGACAGGCCACCCTGGTACCAGGCCTGGACGAACAGGTCGCGCCCCGGCACCGGGATCAACGAACCGTTGTGGGCCACGCAGTTCTCGCGCGCCGTCTGGGGCGCAGGCAGCTTGTAGTAGCTGCGGAAGACTAGCTGGTTGTCGACGATGTCGTAGATGGCGTTGGCCCCCCAGGTCACGGGATCCTGGACGCGACAGCGCGGGCGACCGCCCCCACCCCACTCGTCAGTGAAGACCACCTTGGTGCCGTCGTTGTTGAACGTGGCTGAGTGCCAGTAGGCGAAGCCGGGATCGTTCACTGCCGCGATCCGCCGTGGCGCGGCGGGGTCAGAGATGTCCATCAGGATGCCGTTCCCCGAGCAGGCACCTCCCGCAAGGTTGCCATCCGGGAACAGGGTGATGTCGTGGCACTGGTCCGTGCGGCTGGTGGTCTGGGTCCCTTCGCCGTGATCGCCACCGCGCCAGAGCCCGGCGACCGCGCCGGTCGCGTCATCGGCAAAGACACGCGGGCTGTCGATGATGCGCGCCTGTGACGGATCGGCCAGCGGGATCTCTATCACGTCGATGCTGAACAGGGCTGTATTGTCATCGCCCGGCAGGCCTACCACGCAGCCGGCCAGTTCCTCGTCGTTACGCACGCCGGCGGTGCCGGAGTTGTAGACGATCAGGCGACGCTCATCGGCGGCGACGATCGAATGGGTGTGCGAGCCCCGGCAGGTCTGGACCTGCCCGACCTGAACCGGATTGGTACGGTCGGAAATGTCGAAGATTCGCAAGCCCCGGAAACGGTCGGCCTGGGGCCCCTCGCCCACCCCTTGGCGGCCGCAATCAACGCGGCCGTTGTTGGACTCGACCGACATCAGCAACAGGTCGCCGACGATGGAGACGTCGCCCTGACCGCCGGGGCAGACCACCGAGCTGATCAGCTGGGGCTCCGGCGACACCTCGCTGATCCGATAAAGGTTGAAGCCATGGTAGTTGCCGACCGCCAGCAGGTCGCCCGAGAAGGCCATGTCCGTGTTGGCGAAGCTGAGGAAAGGTGAACGGCGTCCAAACTGGCCCGACGGGGAGGCTGCCGTATCATCGGCGTCGTTGGCCGAAGGAACCGGCGGCGGCAGGCCCTCCGGATTCGCCGGATCAAAGAAGCCCGCAGGCTTGGGCAGGCTGGCCACGAGCCGCAGGTTGCCTTCAGCCTGTCCTGCATCTCGGAAGCCAGCCGTCAGTGTGCTGCGGGGATCGCCAACCTGCTCGCGCAGGAGCAGCGACATTCGATTGATCTCGGACTGCTGCTCATTGGTGATGTCGTTGACGAAACGGAACAGCACCGGATCATAGGCTGAACCAGGACGCTCAAGCAGGTCAGAGACCATCGTGACCGCACCCTCATGGTGGGCGATCATGAGGCTCAGGAACTGACGGTCGAAGGAGGCACCCGAGGCCGCGCGAAGCGCCGCCATTTGGGCCGGCGTTGCCATTCCCGCCATCTGCGAGTGAGCAGCATGGGCGGAGTGATCCATCCCCGCGTGGCCGGAATGGTCCATGCTCGACATGGAATGACCAGCCGCTGCGTCCGGCGCGGTCTGGCCGCGCTCGGTCAGCCAGCCGCGCATGAACTCGATCTCGTCGGCCTGGGACGCGTTGATGCGCCCGGCGATGTCGCGGATCGCCTGGGTATTGGTCCGCGCCTCGACCAGGATGGCCATCTCCACGGCCTGAGCGTGATGCAGGATCATGTCCTGCATGAATTTCACGTCGTCAGCCGAGAAGCGGTTGTCGGCGATGCGCGAGGCCTCGTCGCCGTTCAAGGTGCGGGTCGCCTGACCCGGAGCGCCGGGTTGGACGATGGGCGCTTGCTGAGCCAGCGATCCGGAGGCGAAGAGCATGACGGCAGCAGCGGCCGAAGCTCCCAGACGATGACGGACGGACGGCGCGAACTTTTGCAACAGCAACTCTCCCGGACGGTGGGTCGGCGACCCTTCGTCGCCTTTTGATCACGGCCCGGCGTCGCGGCCAAGCTGCCTTTCGTCGTTGAACCGTCGCACGCTGCCGGCAGCCGTTAACGTGAAGTCCACCGGGGCCGTGCATGGTTTGTCCATGACCACGGCTCTTGATCTGAAGCGCGATGCGAACTCTCTGCTGGACGCCTCTGCCCTGCAGTCGCTCGCGGCGCGGACACTCGCGACGCCAAAAGGCGCAAAGGAACCGCGCCGCGGCCCCTTCCGCCCCGAGGTCTGGCTGAACGTCCGGCAAAGACATGCCTCCCGCCTCGCGGTCCACTGGTTCCGGGCGGCGGATGTCGGTCTTGTTTGCCTGATAACCGTGGCCGTTCTGGCGATGACGGCCCAGGACACACTTCTGGCTGCGCCCCTCGCAAAGATATTGCCCATGGCACTGGGCGCGATGATCGTTCTGGGTGCTCTTCGATCGCTTGATCTCTATCGGTTCGAACGAGGCCAGCGGCTGCCGGCGCACCTGGCGGCGGTGACGGGGATTGCGGTGGCCGGCGGGGTGGTCGCAGTCGGACTGGAAGCCCTCGTCTCGTCGGGATCCCAGGCGTTCACGGCTCCCGTCCTGTGGGCGGCTTTCGTTGCTCTCTCGCTCTATGGATCCCACCTCGCGTGGGGGCTCATGGTCGCCGGCTGGCGAGCCAAAGGGGCTCTGACACCGAACATCGTGCTGGTCGGAGCCACTCGCCATGCGGAACGCCTGATCCGCGACGCCCTGCAGCGTAGAGACATCAACGTACTGGGCGTGTTCGACGATCGCCTGGCCCGCTCGCCGGATAGTGTTGCGGGTGTGCCTGTTCTCGGCGACGCCGAGGCACTGATGACGCACCGGATGACGCCCTACGTCGACAAGATCGTCCTTGCCCTCGATCCCCGAGCAGAGACCCGCGTGCGAGAGCTGACCGCGCGGCTGTCGACCCTGCCCAATGAAGTCACCCTGCTGATTGATCCGGTCGATGCATCAGAGCGCGGTGCCGCGTTGGATCGTCTTGCCCGCGCGCCCTTGGCCTCCCTCGATGGCCCGATCGACGATGATCGCCGGGCTTTCAACAAGCGGATACAGGACCTGGTCGTCGGTACGATCGCCGTCTTTCTTCTCGCACCTGTCATCGCGCTGACGGCACTCGCAATCCGGATCGACAGCCCTGGGCCAATCTTCTTCCGCCAGCGCCGCCATGGCTTCAACCATGAGGAAATCGTGGTCTGGAAATTCCGTTCGATGCGCCACGAAGCAGCCGACGCCACCGCGAGCCGCCAGGTCACCGCCAACGACGACCGCGTGACACGGGTTGGGCGTTTCATCCGCAAGACCAGCCTCGACGAGTTGCCCCAACTGTTCAATGTGCTCGCTGGCGAAATGTCCCTGGTTGGTCCGCGCCCACATGCGATCGGCATGAAGACGGGCCAGATCGAGAGCGCCAGACTGGTCGCAGAGTACGCTCACCGGCACCGCATGAAGCCCGGCATGACGGGCTGGGCGGCGATCAAGGGATCGCGTGGGCCGTTGCATACGGCCGCTGATGTCCGCACCCGGGTGCGCCTCGACATCGAGTACATCGAGCGCCAGTCGCTTTGGCTCGACCTTTGGATCATGCTGGTCACCGTGCCCGTACTGCTCGGCGACCGGACGGCCCAGCGGTGATGGGAGCACGCTGATGTTCTGGCGCGGCGTGTGGGGCTATCTGCCCGCGAACATCGTTCAGGGGCTCGTGGGCTTCGGGTCTATCATCGTCTTCACTCGCCTCCTGACGCCGGAAGACTTTGGCCGATACGCCATCGCCTTTGCAGTGATGACCCTTTTCCACGTGGCCACCTTCAGCTGGCTGGAGGCGGCGATGGCGCGCTTCTGGGCCGCGGAGAAGGGCCAGGCGTTGGCCGATCATTTCCTGACCCTGTACCGCACAGCTGCCGTGGTTACGGCCGCCGTCCTGCCGCTCATGGCGCTTTTGCTTTGGGTCGCGCCCATTGGCCCGGGCATGAAGCTGACGATCGGGATTGCCCTGGCAGGGATCCCTGTCCGATGCCTGTCCAAGCTGGCGCAGGAGCGGTTCCGGGCGGCCGGAGAGGTCCGCAAATCTGCGACCATGGACATCTTCGTCAGTCTGGGAGGGTTTGGATTCGGGGTCGCAGCCGCATACGCGGGGATGGGCTCGGCGTCGCCCTTTATCGGGCTGCTGCTGGCCCCGCTTCTGACCCTGCCGTTTGTCCTGCCGGGGGAGCTACGACGGGCAAGGGGCGGTGTGCTCTATCGGGATCGACTGTGGTCCTATGCTCGCTATGGATATCCCATAGCAGCGGGGCTGAGCCTGACCCTGGTCATGGCGTCAACAGACCGGTTCCTGCTTGAGGTGTTCCAGGGGCCGGCGGCGGTGGGCGCCTATCATGCGGGCTACAGCCTCGCGAGCCGAACGCTGGACGTGCTGTTCATCTGGCTGGGTGCGGCAGGCACACCGGCGCTGATCATGGCTTGGGAGCGATCGAACCGTGAGGGCTTCATGGCCGCAGCGCGAGAACAGGCCTCGACATTCATTCTGATCGCCCTTCCCGCCGCTGTAGGACTAGCCCTGGTGGCCAAGCCGCTGGCCGCCGTGATGATTGGTGAGGACCTGAGAGCGACCGCAGCTTCGGTCACCCCTCTAATTGCAATTTCGGCGCTGCTGTCTGGCCTCACGGCCTACTATCTGAGCCAGAGTTTCGTCCTCGGTCGGCGCACAGACCGGCTGCTGCTGACGCTTTGCGTTCCAGCAATTTCGAACGTGCTGCTGAACCTGGTGCTTGTGCCTTCGATGGGCGTGATGGGCGCGGCGATTGCCACGACGATCAGCTTTGGAATCGGCGTGCTCGCCTCCATCGCGATGGGGCGGCGCATCGGCGTGATCATGCCGATCCCATGGGAGACGCTGGGCCGCTGCGCTCTCGCCTGCATGGCGATGGCCGGCGCAGTGCTGCTGGTTCCAGCTTGGGGCGGAACATGGGAGCTCTTCGTCAAGGCGGCGGTGGGTGCAGTGGTCTACGGCGGAGTCGCCTGGGCGCTCAACGCCGCCGGGGTGCAGGATCTTGCTGGCCGCCTGATCGGGGCTCGTCTCACACGAAGGGTCACGGCATGAGTAGCTCCCCAACGATCCAGAACGCCCATTGGGCTAAGGCGAGACCAGTGCTCTCGGTGCTGATCCCCTTCCTGCGGGATGACCCGGCAACCCTTCTGACCATGCTGGATCGGGAAGCCGCAGGCCTCGAAGGTGCGGCCGAGATCGTCGTTCTGGACGACGGGACAGGAGATTCACGCCTTACCGAACGTCTGTCCGCGCAGATTGATGATCTCACCCTCCCGATTCGTCTGATCACCCTCGGTTCCAACCAAGGCCGTTCGCGTGGTCGCAACCGCTTGGCCGATGCGGCGCGCGGCAGCTCACTACTGTTTCTCGACAGCGACATGCGGCCTGACAGCGAGCGCTTTCTGCAGAGCTGGGCGGCGCTGGTTCGCAACGACGCACCGCCCGTGGCCTTTGGCGGGTTCTCACTGCTGCAAGCATCGGACGAGCCACGGTTCTCGGTCCACCGCGCCATGGCAACCCGAGGCGAGTGCGTCGGCGTCACGGAGCGCGCGAAGGCTCCAGAAAAGTACGTCTACACGTCCAATCTGCTGGTCCGCCGTGATGTCTTCGAAGCCGAAGCGTTCGACAGTGCCTTCACCGGCTGGGGCTGGGAGGACGTTGAGTGGGCCATGCGTGTGTCGCGGCGCTGGCCCGTCATTCACATCGACAATCCGGCGACACACATGGGGCTGGACACGGTCGATCAGTTGGCGGGGAAATACGAGCAGTCCGCTGGAAACTTCGCCCGCGTGGTCGCGCGACATCCCGATATCGTCAGCAGCTATCCGAGCTATCGTGTGGCACGGGCGTTGAAGCGCATCCCCATTCTTCGTCAGGTTCGCCCCCTGATCAAGCGGCTGGCGCTGGCCGGCTGGGCCCCGACTGAGGCGCGCGCCTTCTCGCTGCGCCTGTATCGCGCCGCGCTCTACGCCGAGGCGGTCTGATGCAGGCGGTCTGCGTCATGATCCCGACGATGCGACGGCCCGAGAGCCTGGCGCGCGCACTTCGCTCGGTCTTCGCGCAGGACGGTCTCGCCGATCGTCCGGTCTCCATCGTCGTGGTCGACAATGACCCGGCCGCAACGGCGCGTTCGACGGTGGAGACGCTCAAGGCCGACAGTCCCTTCCCGGTTGTCTATCGCCATGAGCCGAGGCCTGGAGTGGCGACGGCTCGCAACGCCGGACTGTCAGAGACCGACGCGCCCTTGATCGCATTTCTGGATGACGACGAGGCCGCAAGCAAAGGCTGGCTCACAGCGCTGCTTCGGGCCCAGGAAGAGACAAAAGCCGATGCGGTGTTTGGCCCGATCGCAGGACGGATTCCCGACGAACGAAGTTGGGCAGCGGTCTATCTTCAGCGCTTTTTCGGCCGCAGAGGTCCCTTGTCCACAGGCCTGATCGACCATGGATATGGGTGTGGAAACTCGCTGATGGTCCGGCATTCAGCCTTGCCGGGCACCGCTCCTTTCGACGCGTCAGCAGACCAGACAGGCGGCGAGGACGACGCGCTGTTTGCGGCGCTGAAGGCGCGTGGAGGACGATTTGGCTGGGCCCACGATGCGTGGGTCGAGGAGTTCGCACCGCCTCATCGCGCCACAATGAGCTATGCCCTGTCGCGGGCGTTCGCCTATGGCCAGGGACCGAGCCAGACTGCGGCCAAGGCCAGAGACTGGTCGGGTGTTTTTCGCTGGATG
>JADCBH010000110.1 GCA_020253595.1 Brevundimonas sp. | reverse complement strand
GATCTCGATCGTGTGCCGGGTCGCCGGGAAATCATGGTCGAAGGCGGGTTGAGCGTCCTCAGCCATTCCGGGCTGGGCGACGCCGAGCCCCTGAAAGAAGAATCCTACGTCGACCTTGAAGAAGCGGGCGATGTCCCAGAGCTTGGACGCCGAGATGCGGTTGGTGCCCTTCTCGTACTTCTGGATCTGCTGAAACGTCAGGCCGAGCGCCCGTCCGAGGTCGCTCTGGTTATAGCCAAGACTGATCCGTTTCTCGCAAACCCTGCGGCCTACGTGGCGGTCCACCGGATGGGGGCCGTCTTCTCCCTTGCCTCTCGCCATGGCTGGTCCGTCGTCGTCATAAACCCGAATCAATGACCTCGAATGCGCCCCGCGCCAAGGACTGTCATGCAAATTCTGGGAAATGGCGATTCCAACGCTCGAACGACCGGTCAGGCGCGAATGAACCGACGGATCGGGATGAGCGGTGTCAGGGTCAGCAGCAGCATAAGCCAGAACACGACGTCGCCGAAGCGGCCGTAGACCGTGGTTCCGATCGGTGCCGGTAGCCGGGCGTCGATCACGCCGCTTTCACCGCTGTCCAGTCGCTGGTCCTGGATCACGCGGCCCCAGGGGTCGATCATTGCCGACACGCCGGTCGGCGTCGCACGAACCACCGGCAGTCCGGTCTCGATGGCGCGATAGCTGGCAAGATTGAGATGCTGCAATGGCCCGGAGGTCGCCCCGAACCACGCATCGTTCGACACATTCACGATCCACTCCGGGCGTCCGCGGCCGGCAGGCGTGAAGCCGGGATAGAGGCTTTCGTAGCAGATCAACGGCTGGACGCGCGGCCCGTTCGGCAATTCCATGGGGGCCGGGGTCGGACCCGGGCTGAAGTCCGCGGGCATGTGGACGAGGCTGCGAATCCCCATCGCGCTCATGAGACCGCCCAGCGGGAGGTACTCTCCGAAGGGCACCAGCCTGTGCTTATCATAAATGGCCGCGATGCGGAGGCCCTCGCCCCCTTCGTCGTGAAGGGCGATCAGGCTGTTGTAGTAGCGGGTGCGCCCGTCCTCGTCCCGCTCTCCCCGGCCAAAGCCCGCCAGCAGGGTCTGACCCGGCTGAA
Organism: Brevundimonas sp.; assembly: GCA_020253595.1. Classification (GTDB taxonomy): domain Bacteria; phylum Pseudomonadota; class Alphaproteobacteria; order Caulobacterales; family Caulobacteraceae; genus Brevundimonas. The sequence continues at coordinate 8,463 of JADCBH010000110.1, read as the reverse complement.
GCGCGCGTGAAATCGCGGCTCCATCGGGCGATCCAGGAGCGAAAACGGTGTTGAAGCTGGCCGGTAGCGCGCCCTCGGGCCAGACGATGAGGTCCGGTTGCGCCGCTCCGGATCGCGCGGTCAGATTGACGTAACGATCGACGATCGAGCGGTAGGCTTCCGGCGTCCATTTGGATTCCTGATCAATATCAGGCTGGACGATCCGGATCAGGGTCGTTGTTTCACGCACTTCGATCCCGGCCAGTCGGATCGATCCCCCAAGGATGAGGGCGGCGAACACGGCCGTCCCCGCCAACGCCACTCCCAGCCGACCCTTCAATGGACCGGGCGTCACGAGCGGTCCGAACGCTGCCGCCGCCGCGACCGTCACCAGACCCAGGCCATAGACCCCGACGACCGAGGCGAACTGCGATGCCGCTGATCCGGCTCGCCAGCCCGCGCCCGCCGGGTTCCAGGGAAAGCCGGTGAGAACATGGCCACGCAGCCATTCCAGCAGGGCGAACATGGCCGCGAAGACCAGAACCCGGGTCAGGCCCTGCGGTGCGAAGCGGCGATAGAGTGCGGTGGCGCATCCCCAGAACAGGCCCACACCGGCGGGCAGGAGGCTCACCGCGATCGGGGCCATCCAGGCCTGGGCGGGATTGACCAGAAAGGCTTCCGCCACCCACCAGCAGCCGACAAGGAAGTAGCCAAAGCCCGCCAGCCAGCCGACCCAGAAGGCCCCACGTACGCTGCCCGAACGCTCGGCCAACAGCATGAGGAGGGGATAGGCGATCAAGCCCGGGAGAAATCCGAACGGGGGATGCACCAGCGCGGCCAGCACTCCGGCCGCCAAGGCGAGGCCAATCCGGCTCCATCGCCCCGCCAACAATGCTCCCAGCCTGTCCAGCACGGCGGTCATGCGACCGCCCGATAGGGGTCGGCAACGCCGAGGCCCGACAGAATCTCTCGTTCCTCCGCCTCCATGGCCTCCGCCTCGGCATCGCTTTTGTGATCGCGCCCCAGAAGGTGGAGAACGCCATGAACGACCAGATGCCTCAGATGATCCGCAAGGGACTTGGCCTGCGCCTCGGCCTCGGAAGCGCAGGTTCCATAGGCGAGAATGATGTCGCCCAATGGCTCCGGCACGGCGCCGGGCATGGGCGCGGCCGGAAACGACAGGACATTGGTCGGGCGATCCTTGCCCCGGAACCGCGCATTCAGGTCGCGGACGGTCGCGTCATCGGCCAGCAAGATCGTGACCGCGCCCGCGACCATTCCCAGCGCCGCTTCTGCCGCCGCCACGACGACCGCCTCGACGTCGACGATCGCGGCCGCCCAGGCCTCGTCCTCCACCTCGACGTCGATCATCGCTCGGACGGGTCCTCGAGATCGGGAGCCGGTCGTCCCCGGGACGCGTCGGCGTCATAGGCACGCACGATCCGCTCCACCATGGCGTGGCGCACCACATCCTCTGCCTCAAAGGCCAGGACCCCGACGCCCTGGACGTCCTTGAGAATACGCAGGGCATGGGCCAGACCGGAGTCGCGGGGGTTCAGCAGATCGATCTGGCTGGGATCGCCGGTCACCACCATGCGCGCGCCTTCGCCCAGACGGGTCAGGACCATCTTCATCTGCAGCCGCGAGGTGTTCTGGGCCTCGTCGACGATAATGAACGCGTGGCTGAGAGTTCTCCCGCGCATGAAGGCGATGGGGGCGGCCTCGATCTCGCCCTTGTCGCGGCGACGCTGCACATCCTCGGCCCCCAGGATGTCGTTCAACGCCTCCCAGATGGGGGCCAGATAGGGGTCGACCTTCTCGTTCAGATCCCCGGGCAGGAAGCCCAGCTTCTCGCCCGCCTCGACCGCCGGGCGGGTGATGACGAGCCGGTCGACCTGCCCCCGGCGCAGCAGGGACGCTCCGTATGCGGCGGCCAGAAAAGTCTTGCCCGTCCCCGCCGGCCCCACGCCGAAGGTCAGCTCGCAGCGTGTAAGGGTGTCCAGATACCGGGCCTGGGCATTGGTCTTGGGCACGATCGCCCCGCGTTTGCCGATCGGCAGGGCCATGGGATCCGAACCGGACCCGCCCTTGCCGCCACCGCGCGCCGTGGCGATCCCGGCGCGGACATCGGCTTCGTTGACCTCAGCGCCCTTGTCGGCACGGGCCAGGAGGGCGGCGATCACGGCCTTGGCATTGGCCCGATCCCGCGCACCCCCGTTGATCGACACGCCGCCGCCCGGGGCCTCGATCAGAACCTTGAACGCGTCCTCAATGAGGGCGACGTGGCGGCTGTTCGGCCCGATGACGGCCCGCAGCGCGCGATCGTCGAGAGCCAGGAACTCGCTCTCACGCGCCAAGAAGCTCTCCCGTCAGACTGTTCTGCTGTCCACTGACGATGCGGACGGGAACGATTTGCCCGATGAGATGATCCGCGTCCTCGGCATGAACCGATTGCAGATAGGGAGAGCGACCGATCACCTGACGCCCGTGGCGGCCCTTCTTTTCGAAAAGGACGTCCAGCGTCCTTCCGACCTGGGCCTTGTTGAAGGCCAGCTGTTGTTCCAGCAGCAGGGCCTGAAGCGCATGCAGCCGGGCCAGCGAAACGTCGGCCGGAACCTGCGTCCCCATACCGGCGGCTGGAGTGCCGGGGCGCGGCGAATACATGAAGCTGAAGGCCGAGGCGTAGTTCACATGGCGCACCAGATCGAGCGTGTCCTCGAAATCCCGGTCCGTCTCGCCGGGGAAGCCGACGATGAAGTCGCCCGAGATGGCCATGTCCGGGCGCGCGTCGCGGATGCGGCCGATGAGGTCGATATACGTTTGCCGCCCATGCTTCCTGTTCATCAGCCGCAGGATACGGTCCGACCCAGACTGCACTGGCAGGTGCAGATAGGGCATCAGCTGCGGCAGTTCGGCATGGGCCGCGATCAGGTCTTCGGCCATGTCGTTGGGATGGCTGGTTGTGTAGCGGACGCGGTCGATGCCCTCGATTTCAGCCAGGGCGCGGGCCAGCCGGGCGAGCGTCCAGACCGATCCGTCAGGGCCCGCTCCGTCGTAGGCGTTGACGTTCTGACCCAGCAGGGTCAGTTCGCGCACACCCTGATCCGCCAGTCCCCGCGCCTCGGTCAGAACGGCCTCAGCAGGCCGTGACCACTCGGCACCGCGCGTGTAGGGCACCACGCAGAAGCTGCAGAACTTGTCGCAACCCTCCTGAACGGTGAGGAAGGCGGCCGGCCCGTTGACACCCCGGGCCTGAGGCAGGCTGTCAAACTTCTCATCGGCAGCAAAGTCGGCCCCGATCCTTTCCCCCCGCGCCCGCGCCGTGCGGGTCAGGAGCTCCGGCAGCTGGTGATAGGCTTGCGGCCCGACCACGAGGTCGACCGCCGGTTGGCGGCGCATGATCTCCTCGCCCTCGGCCTGGGCAACGCAACCCGCGACGGCGATGGTCATCGCGCCGGAGCGAGCTTCCTTCATCTCCCGCAGCTTGCCGAGTTCGGAATAAACCTTCTCGGCCGCCTTCTCGCGGATATGGCAGGTGTTCAGGATGACGAAATCCGCCCCCTCGGCCGTATCGGTCGGGGCATAGCCAAGCGGGCGCAGCACATCGGCCATGCGCTCGGAATCGTAGACGTTCATCTGGCAGCCGTAGGTCTTGATGAACAGCCGCTTGACCGGGGGGGTCACGGCCGTCCCTGCCTCGGGTGCGGTCAAGGTCTCGGACATGGGCGGCTTATGATCGCCGATCCCGGCGTCCGCAAGGCGGACGGGCGTCAGGACACCTTCTCGGGCGCGACCCGGGCCACGTTTCTCGTGTAGATCAGCCCTTCCCGACGCGACGGCTCAGCGCCAGGGATGGGCTTGCCGTAGAGTTCAAGCTTGTGGCCCACGAGCTCGAACCCAAGACGTTCGGCGATCTCGGACTTCAGGCGTTCGATCTCGGCGTCGAAGAACTCGATGACCTCACCGGTCTTGGTGTCGATCAGGTGGTCGTGATGGTCGTCGCCCGCCTCTTCGTAGCGGCTGCGTCCATCGCCGAAGTCGTGCTTTTCGACGACACCCGCCTCTTCGAAAAGACGCACGGTGCGATAGACAGTGGCGATGGAGATGTGGGGATCGATGGCCGAGGCGCGACGGTACAGCTCCTCGACATCGGGATGATCGTCGGCACTGGACAGCACACGGGCAATCACCCGCCGCTGCTCGGTCATGCGCATGCCGCGCTCGGCGCAGAGTTTCTCGATCCGGTCCATGCGGCCCAAGATAAGGCCGGGATCAGGCGCTGGGAAGCGGAACGTCCAAATTCCGGGCGAGAAGAAGAGCATCAACGGTCAGGCCGCCCGCTCGGGCGTAGTAGCGAGGCCGACGCCCCACCTGAGCGAACCCGAGGCGGGAATAGAGCGCGCGCGCAGGCCCGTTGTCCTGGGCGACCTCCAGAAACATGCGGCCGGTGCCGCCCACAGCGGCCTGCGCTGCGGCGGCCTCGACCAGCCGGGTCGCGAGGCCCTGCCTGCGGGCAGACGGGCGAACCGCAAGGGTCAGGATCTCGGCCTCGCCCGCAGCCGCCTGCAAGAGGATGAAGCCGTCCGGCTCGACCGTCAGCGAAACGCCGGGTTGGTCCAGGAGCCGAGCGAAGGCCTCCGGGGACCAGGATATCTCAAACGCCTCGGCATGAAGGACCGCCAGGGCCTGGCTCAGTTCGAGGGTCGATCGATCGGTCACGAGGCTCGCGCCTGTCCCGGCAAGCGGGTCGGGGGCGTTGCGTCCGGTGCGCGCAGGTAAAGGGGTCGGGCGCGATGGACATCCGGTTCCAGCCGCTCCGTCAAGGCCGCAAGCGCCAGAGGGTCTGGCTCGGTGACGGGGTAAGCCGCTTCCGGCGCGACAAGAGCAGCGCCATTTCCAACCCGGCGCCAGGACACGCCGCCTTGCTGGAGCTTCTCTGCAGCGGTCTCGATCGTTGCGGCAGCGGCCTCTGTCGACGGCTCACCGTCGAGAAACGTCTGAAGGTAGACCTCACCCCGTCGGGCGTCGATAACAGCAGCCACGGGTCCGTCCGGTCCACCGGGCGCTGACCACGCCAGGGCCTGAAGCGTCGATATCCCGACAACGGGCCGTTCCAGCGCCTGCCCAAGACCCAGGGCAAAGGCCAGGCCGACTCTCAGGCCCGTGAACGACCCGGGCCCCACGGTGACGCCGATCCTGTCGACCGACTGGAACGCTGCGCCGGCTTCATCCATCGCGTCTCGGACGAAGCCGGCCAGGCGCTCGGAATGCCCGCGAGCCATGACCACGCTGCGAACGCCAAGAACGCGACCATCCTCGCATAGCGCCGCCGTGCAGGCCCCCAGCGCGGTGTCGATGACGAGGGTTCTCAAGGGTCAGAGAACCTGTTCGACCCTTGTCACCTCGGGAACATAGTGCCGCATCATCTGCTCCACCCCGGCCTTCAGCGTCATGGCCGAGGAGGGGCAACCCGCGCAGGCCCCACGCATGCGCAGCGACAGCACGCCCGTCTCCTCGTCGAACGCGTCGAACAGGATATCGCCGCCGTCCTGGGCCACCGCGGGCCGGATACGGCTGTCCAGCAGGGACTTGATCTCGGCGACGATCTCGGAGTCTTCGCCGGACTCCTCCTCCGTATGAGCGCCTTCACGGATCAGGGGAGCGCCCGAGGTGAAGTGGTCCATCACCGCCGCGAGGACCTCCGGCTTGATGTCGCTCCAGTCCCGGCCGTGTGCGGCCCGGGTCACCGACAGATAGTCGTCGCCGAAGAAAACGCCCGTCACATCCTCGAGCTGAAACAGGGCCTCGGCGAGGGGAGAGGCCGTTGCCTGATCAATCGACAGGAATTCGCACGGCGCGCACGGCGCGACCATGCGTCCAGGCAGGAACTTCAAGACGTTCGGGTTGGGCGTGGCTTCGGTCTGGATAAACATGGTGCAGAGATGCGCTCGCGACGGCATCTGATCAAGAGCCGCGTCCGGGTCGCCAAACGGGGCGACGCACCGCCAGAAATCAGGCCAGGTCCTCGATCTCTGCGTCGGTCAGCTCGCCGGGTACAATGGTCACAGGCAGCTTGCGGCCGCCGAAACCCCCGCCCTTCACGGCTGCGCTTACCAGTGGTCCAGGTCCACGCGAGCCTGTTCCGGCGGCGAGCACCAGGATCTTGATCTCAGCATCATCAGCGCAGACCTTGCGGATGGCCGCGTGCGGATCACCTTGTTCGATCAGGAAGACCGGCTGGGCACCGGACCGGGTCGCGGCCTCTTCGCCCAGGCGGTTCAGGAGTTCCTCGGCCTCGGCTCGCTGCTGGCGCTGGATCTCCTCGCGCACCCCGGCCCAATGCTCGTCGGTCTGTCCGGGAATGATGCGCAGCAAGGCCACCCGGCCGCCGGTGGACCGCGCCCGGCGCGAAGCATAGCGCAAGGCCGCCTCGAACTCGGGGCTGTCGTCGACCACGACCAGGAACTTGCGGGGCATCAGAGCGATCCCGCAACCTGGCGAATCTGGCCATTGGCAATGGTCAGCTTGGCGAAGGTCCAGCCGGCACCAGACGCCTCAATCTCGTCGACAGAGGCGCGGACGCCTTCAACGAGGACCTTTCGAGATCCGATCCAGGCATCGACCGCTGCCTCGGCGGTCGCCTCGGAATCCCCTTCGGCCGGATCAGAGCCCTTGGCGACGGAACGGGTCAGGGCGACCTGCTCGCCCATCAGGTCCTCAATCAAGCGACGCACCGCAAGCCGATCGAAATGATCGGCCGAAGGCACCGCCCCGGCCGCCGCGCGCAGGCGGTCGAAATCGAAGGCCGCGCCCACCTGGTGGTAGAGCCGCGCCATGCGAGGCTCGGACCAGCCAACCTCGCGAGACAGGTCACCGATATCAGCCGTGGCCACGAGTGGCCGCAGCATCGCAATGGTGTGAGCGAGGTCTTCGCCCACGCCCATGTCAGCAAATCGCTTCAGCCGGTCCGCCAGTCGCTTCTGCTCGAAGCGGGAAAGCACGTCTCCGCCCGCAGCCCGGAGCGCGTCCGCCGCCGGGCGATAGGCCTCGATCAAGCCAGCGACGGCCGCGCCAGCCTTGCCCGCCCGCCGCGCCAGCCAGAAGGTCTGACGACGAAGAACCAGCGCGATCTCGGCATACAGCGCGGCCTGGGTCTCGGCCGGAACCCTGAGGTCGAGCGCGCTGACGGCGTCCCAGGCCTCGTCGAGACGGAAGACGCGTCGGGCCGCCTCGAAAGCGATGACCAGGGCGGTTGTGTCGCATCGCGCCGCGCCCCGCAGTCGATCCGGGAAGGTCGGCCCGGTTATGTTGACGATTTCGTTGGACAGAACCGTCGCAATGATCTCGCGACGCAACCTGTGCCCGCGCATCTGATCTTCAAATCGCGCCAAGGCCCCCGGGAAGTAGCGAACCAGGGTCTCCTCGAAGAAGGGATCCTCGGGCGCAGCCGAGGCGACGATGTCGTCAGAGAGCTCCAGCTTGGAATAGGCCATCAGCACAGCCATTTCAGGCCGGGTCAGGGCCTGACCTGCCTGCTTCATCTCCTGCACGCGCTGGTCGTTGGGCAGGCCCTCGACCTTGCGATCCAGTTTGCCGCGCGCGGTCAGGGCTTGCATGAACCGCTGCTGGGCGTCGAGCGCACCGGGTCCTTCGGCCTGTTGCAGCGTCAACGCGAGCGTCTGGTCGTAGTTGTGCGCCAGCACCTTGTCGGCCACCTCATCGGTCATGGAGGCCAGCAGCGGCACGCGGTCTTTGGCCTCAAGGACGCCGGCGGTCAGGGCCGAGCCCACCAGGATTTTGATGTTGACCTCGTGGTCGGAGGTATCGACCCCGGCCGAGTTGTCGATCGCGTCGGTGTTGATCCGTCCGCCGGAGGCGGCGAAGGCAATGCGCCCGGCCTGGGTGAAGCCCAGGTTCGCCCCTTCGCCCACGACCTTGACCCTCAGTTCGTCGGCGTTGATCCGCAGGGCGTCGGTGCCCTTGTCTCCGACCTGGGCGTCCGTCTCGGCGGCAGACTTCACATAGGTGCCGATGCCGCCGAGGTAGAGCAGCTCAGCGGGGGCCTTCAGGATGGCGCGGATCAGGCTGACAGGATCCAGCCTGTCCTCGGCGATGTCGAGCGCGGTCTTGATCTCGGGCGTCAGTTCGATCGACTTGGCGCCGCGCGAGAAGACGCCACCTCCTGGTGAAATGAGCGCCTGGTCGTAATCCTGCCAGGACGAGCGCGGCAGCTGGAACAGGCGGTTGCGCTCTTCCCACGACCGAGCCGGATCGGGATTGGGGTCGATGAAGATGTCACGGTGATCGAAGGCGGCGATCAGCCGGGTCGCCTTCGAAAGCAGCATGCCATTTCCGAAGACATCGCCCGACATGTCGCCAACGCCGACGGCAGTGAAGGCCTCGGTCTGGATGTCCTTGCCGATCTCGCGGAAGTGGCGCTTGACCGCCTCCCAGGCACCTCGGGCCGTAATGCCCATGGCCTTG
>JADCBH010000011.1 GCA_020253595.1 Brevundimonas sp. | reverse complement strand
GCCAGAGGCGAAATCGAAGAGGTCGCAAGCGAGCTAGGGATCCCACTGCCCAAGAACCTCGGAGACGTGATCTACTCGTTTAGATATCGCACAGCGCTGCCGGAATCGATTGTAGAAACCCAGCCCGCCGGTCTTACCTGGATCATCGAAGGGGCTGGACGGGCAGGCTATCGCTTTCGCCTCGTCAAGGCTCAACGCATCCTGCCGCGCGCAGATTTGGTCAAGATCGCCATCCCGGATGCAACACCCGAGCTGATCCGCGCTTACGCTCTGGACGACGAACAGGCTCTTTTGGCCATAGTTCGCTACAACCGGCTGATCGATACCTTTCTAGGGCTGACCACATATAGCCTGCAGAACCACCTTCGAACGACCGTCAAGGATGTGGGGCAGATCGAGATCGACGAGCTTTACGTCGGCATCGACAAGCGAGGCTGTCACTATGTGATCCCTGTCCAAGCGAAAGGCGGCAAGGACCAGATCGGCGTGGTCCAGACCACCCAAGACCTGAAGTTCGCAAGCGAGAAGTTTCCCGGTGTTCGCTGCCGCGCCGTTTCTGCGCAATTCATGGACGATGGCGTGATCGCGCTGTTCGAGCTTACGCTTCACGACGATGAAATCCGAGTTGTCGACGAAAGACACTACAAGCTGGTCGCATCAGACCAGCTCGATCCTGCCGCAGTCCGCAACTACGCTGACTAGTCTCCTGATCTGCTGGCGGCGTTGTAACCTTCCGCCTCCCCCTGCGTAGTGGGCCGCACGTGACCGACCGCGAAGCCCAATTGAAAGCCTTGATGCTCCGCGGACTGGAGGGGGATGCCGCCGCCTGGCGAGCGCTGCTGTCTGACATGGGGGCTCACCTGCGTCCCTTCTTCCGACGGCGGCTGTTCAACGGTGGAGAGGATGCGGAGGACCTTGTGCAGGAGACCCTGATCACCATCCACGCCAAGCGAGCCACCTGGGACCGCAACCAGCCCTTCACGGCCTGGGCCTTCGCCATCGCTCGACACAAGCTGATCGACCACCTGCGCCGACAAGGTCGCCGCCCCTCCCACCCGATTGAGGAGGCCGGAGAGCTGTTCGCCGACCACACCGTCGAGGACGGGGCGACCCGCGCCGACCTGACGCGCATCCTGGCCCTGCTGCCCGCCCGACAGCGCCGGCTGATCGAGGATGTGCGGCTGAGGGGCCTGACCGTCGCCGAGGCCGCCGCGAACCACGGCTATACCCTGACCGCCGCCAAGGTCAGCATCCACCGCAGCATGAAATCACTGAACGCCCGCTTCGCGCCCGCGTCCACCGACGGAGCCGAAGATGAAGACTGAAGACCTGATCGAGGCCCTGGCCGCCGACCTGCCCGCCGCCGGGGCGAGGCAGGTGGAGCGGCGGCTGCTGCTGGCGCTGGTCGCCGGTGGGCTGCTGGTCCTGTTGGGCGTCGGACTGTGGCTGGGATTCCGCGACGACCTGGGCGCGGCCATGATCGGGCCGACGTTCTGGGCCAAGGCCATCTACACCGGGGCGCTGGGCGTCGTCGGCTTCTGGCTGCTGGACCGGCTGGGGCGACCCGGCATGCCGATCCGGGGGCCGCTCGTGGCCCTGGGGCTTGTGCTGGCGGCGGCGGGCGGGGTGGCGCTCTGGGAATTCATGGCCATGCCGGAGCCCGAGCGGATGCCCGCCCTGATGGGCGACAGCGCCCGGACCTGCGCGCCACGAATCCTGATCCTCAGCCTGATCGCGGCGCCCTTCGTGTTCGGCGCGGCGCGCGGTTTCGCCCCCATGCGGCCGGGCGCGGCGGGGGCGGCGGCGGGCCTGCTGACCGCGGCGCTGGCGACGACGCTTTACGGCCTGCACTGCCCCGAGCACACGGCCAGCTTCGTGACGGTCTGGTACTCCTTGGGGATCGCCGCCGGTGCGGCTGTCGGCGCGGTCGTGGGCCGGGTGCTGTTTCGCTGGTAAGGCGGCCGAGCTAGATCGCGATCAAGTCCCGAATGGCCAGGCCGCACCGAGCCCGATCACTGCTGGACAGTCGCCCTATGCGACGCGCGACAAGTCGATTGTCCAGGGTGAACAACTTCAAGCGAACCACGCACGGGGTCTTCAGGCCCGCGTCTTCGAGATCGTTCAGGCCTGTGTCGCTCGACCGCGTCCCGGCCGCAGCCGTTGTGATCATGGCCAGCAGCGTCTCGGAGCCGCGCTCATTGGCCTTGGCCGATGAGACGACCAGGGCAGGTCTGGCCTTGGCGACCGCGATGTCGCTGAAGGGGAACGGCACCACCACGACGTCGCCGGCGTCACAGATCATCGAAGGCCGCCGCGTCCTCCGCCGTGTTCCACTCCGACAGGGTCGGCTCGAGCGACCGAAGATACGACCAGTCCACAGGCTCGACCCGGGTCACCGTGACGCCATCAGGACCGATCCGATAGGCCAGGGTGTCCCCCGGTCCCGCCTTCAGCGCCTCGCGCACTTCTCGCGGGACGGTCGTTTGGGACTTGGACGTGATCTTGGCGAAGTGAATTGCCATGAACGATCCTTACCGCCTTACAGTCGGATTGTCGAACGCCTTCAAACCGCCCCTTCCCTCCCCTATGTCGTTTGCCCTGTCGCGCGCCGGTCGCTAAACCCGCGCCGACCTCCTCACACGCTTGAACGACAAGGGCGCACGCACCTCATGGCGCAGCAATACATCTTCCAGATGCAGGGTCTGACCAAGACCTTCCCCGGCGGCAAAAAGATCTTCGAGAACATCTGGCTCAGCTTCTACAACGACGCCAAGATCGGCGTGGTCGGCGTCAACGGCTCGGGCAAGTCGACGCTGCTGAAGATCATGGCGGGGCTGGACAGCGAGTTCTCGGGCGAGGCCAAGGCCGCCGACGGCATCAAGCGCGGATACCTGGAGCAGGAGCCGCACCTTGATGACAACCTGAACGTCCGCGAAAACGTCGAGGCCTGGTGCGTCGAGAAGCAGTGGGTCAATCGCTTCAACGAAGTGGCCGCCGAACTGGGCGAAAACTACACCGACGAGCTGATGGAGGAGATGACCTCCCTCCAGGAAAAAATCGACGCCGGCGACGTTTGGGACATCGACAGCCGCATCGAGATGGCCATGGACGCCTTGCGCTGCCCGCCCGACGACTGGGCGGTGACGAACCTGTCGGGCGGTGAGAAGCGCCGCGTGGCGCTGGCCCGTCTGCTGCTGTCCAAGCCCGACATGCTCTTGATGGACGAACCGACCAACCACCTGGACGCCGAGTCGGTTGCCTGGCTGCAGCACCACCTGGAGAACTTCCCGGGCTGCGTGATCCTGGTCACCCACGACCGTTACTTCCTGGACCAGGTCACCAAGTGGACGCTGGAGCTCGATCGCGGCAAGGGCATCCCCTACGAGGGCAACTACTCCGGCTGGCTGGAGCAGAAGCAGAAGCGCGTCGTTCAGGAGCAGTCGGAATCCGAAGCTCGCCAGCGCGCCCTGACCCGCGAACTGGAATGGGTGCGTTCGGGTGCCAAGGCCCGTCAGGCCAAGTCCAAGGCCCGTCTGGCGGCCTATGAGAAGATGGTGACCGAGCAGGAAAACAGCCGTCAGGCCCAGTCCTTCGCCGTCATCCAGATCCCGCCCGGGCCGCGCCTGGGCAACGTCGTGCTGGAGGTCGAGGGCCTGCAGAAGTCCTATGGCGACAAGCTCCTGTTCGACAATCTGACCTTCAAGCTGCCGCCCAACGGCATTGTCGGCGTGATCGGGCCCAACGGTGCCGGCAAGTCGACCATGTTCAAGCTGATCACCGGCCAGGAAACACCGGACGGCGGCTCGATCCGGGTCGGCGAGACGGTCAAGCTGGCGTACGTCGACCAGTCGCGCGATGCGCTGGACCCGAACAAGACCATCTGGGAAGAGATCTCGGGCGGAACTGACGTGATGATGGTCGGCAAGCGCGAGATCAACACCCGCGCCTATGTCGGCAGCTTCAACTTCAAGGGCGGCGACCAGCAGAAGAAGGTGGGCCAGCTGTCAGGCGGGGAGCGCAACCGCGTCCACCTGGCCAAGACGCTGGCGACGGGCGGCAACCTGATCCTGCTCGACGAACCGACTAACGACCTGGACATCGAGACGCTTCAGAACCTGGAAGAGGCGCTGGAAGAGTTCGCCGGCTGCGCCGTGGTCATCTCCCACGACCGCTGGTTCCTGGACCGTCTGGCGACCCACATCCTGGCCTTCGAGGGCGACAGCCACGTGGAGTGGTTCGAAGGGAACTTCGAAGCCTATGAAGAGGACAAGAAGCGGCGGCTGGGCACGGATGCCCTGATCCCCCACCGGATCAAGTTCCAGAAGTTCGGGCGGTAGTCGCGTCCGCGACGACCTACCGGACCACGATGCGATAGGTCGCCGTCTCGGCGGGCGGCGTGTTGCGCTCCCATGACCGGGCATAGGTGAACGTCAGGGTGGCCGATCCTGGGCGCGACGCGACAAGGCGCCAGTGCGTCTGCCCCCCGACGCCCACCATGCCCGGCGCATGCGGATCGACCACTTCGTCGCCGAAAGGCTCGGCGGGCGTCAGCACGGATCCCTCGACGCCGGAGATCTGCCACTGATAGCCGGTGGTGGCATTGCTCGGCAGGGCGATGTGCAGGGTCTGGCCGACGCTGAGCGTTGTCTCACCGCCCCGGACGCCCTCGACGGCGGCTTGTGATGGCGCGGCTGAGGCAGGCTCGGCCGGAGCGGACGCCGTCCCGGCCGCCTGGCATGCGGACAGCAGGGTCAGGCCTGCCAGGGTGACGATCGCCGGTCGGATCATGTCGCAGTCCCAGGCTGAGCGAAGGGTCAATCAGAGGCCGCCATCTGACTGTGGTTGGCCAAAGGACGCAAGCCTCTCCCCAGTCTCGCAGACGCAGCCTATAGCGCTGCACATGACCACCCTTCCCGCCCTTCTGATCGCGTCGCGCGCCCTGGCCCCGATCGCGCCCTTTCTGGACAGCAGCTATCGCGTGTTTCGTCAGTGGGAAGGACTCCCGGCGGACGCGGCCGGCGAAGTTGCTGCCGTGGTGGTGGCTGGCGAGGACTGCCTCGACACAGTCGTCCTCGATCAGCTGCCCAGGCTGCGGCACGTCGCGTGCTTCACCTCGGGATACGACGGGCTGGATCTGGCCTGGTGCCGGTCGCGCGGACTGATCGTGACGCATGCGCCGGCGGTGAACCACGAGGACGTCGCCGATCACGCCCTGGCCCTGATCCTCGCGGCACGACGGCGGGTCGTCGACGGTGACCGTATCGTACGGGCCGGGGACTGGGTCATTGAGCAGCGGCTGATCACGCCCTCCATGCGCGGATGCCGGGTCGGGATCGTCGGTCTGGGGGCTATCGGCGAGGCGCTGGCCAGGCGGGTCGCCGTCATGGGCTGTGAGGTCCGCTGGTGGGGTCCCAGAGACAAGCCTGACGCGGCGTGGCCCAAGGCGGGGTCGCTGGTTGATCTGGCCAAGGCGTCCGATGTGCTGGTTGTCGCGTGCCGTGCGGATGAGACGAACACCGGACTGATCTCGGCCGAGGTCATCGAGGCGTTGGGATCGACTGGCCTGCTGGTCAATGTCGCGCGGGGCTCGCTGGTCGACGAGGACGCCCTCATTGCTGCGCTCAAGGCCGGGCGACTGGGTGAAGCGGCCCTGGACGTGTTCGACACCGAGCCGACGCCCGCCGCGCGGTGGGCCGATGTGCCCAATGTCGTCCTGACTCCGCACACCGCGGGCGCGACGATGGCTGCTGTCCAGGGAATGCTGGGACTGTTGATCCGAAATCTTCAGGCCGTGGCGGCGGGCGAGCCGCCCCTGACGCCGGTTCCGGGGTGCGAAGGCACGCCGGACTGACTAGAGTCCGCCGACCACAGTTTCGAGGCCACCCGTGAACGACATCGCCGCCGAGACCGACGCCTTGACGCTGGAATGCTTCCCCATGCGTCCGGACCCGCCGCGCATGGTTCCTGGTCTGCCCGATCGCGACTGGATGGACGCCTTCGCGGGACGTCACCCCTATCGGTGTCTGCCGCTGACCATGGCCAACACCACAGGTTGGGAACTTCTCTGCCCGTTCGGCTTCGAGGCCGAGTGGGACGGGCGGATGGGGGCGGACGCCATCCAGTTCCGACCCGACGCGGACGCCCTCTATTTCGAACACTTCGCCCAGTCGCATTTCACCGAGGGCGTGTTGACGTTTCACACTGGCTGGATGTTCCGCACGCCCGAGGGCTGGGGCATGCGAGCCTCTGGTCCGCCGAACCGGGCCAAGCACGGCATCGCGCCACTGGAAGGCGTGACCGAGACCGACTGGCTGCCTTACCCCTTCACAATGAACTGGCGCTTCACCGCACCGGGGGTCATCCGGTTCGAGAAGGATGAGCCCTTCTGCTTCCTGCAGCCGATCCCGCACCATCGCATCGAGCGATTCCAGCCCGTGCGCCGCTCGCTCGATGACGACGGCGATCTGGCTGTGCAGTATCGCAAGTGGTCCGAGGTCCGCACCGACTTCAACACCCGCATGGCGGCCGGCGACCCAGAGGCCGTCAAGCAGGCCTGGCAGAGGTTCTATTTCCGCGGCGAGTTCCCCGATCAGGTCGGGGAGCGCAAGGTCGATCACGTCAACAAGCGCCGCCTCGCCCCCCTGCCCGATGCACCCGAACCCGCCGCGCCCGCGCGCGCCCATGTCGGCTTCACCACCTGGTCGGCCGTCGGCGCTGCGAAATCCCTGACGGGCGGCGACAAGAGCTAGCCTTCGTCGCCGCCCCGTCGTGCCTGCCGCTCCTGCAAACTGACCTGTCCGTCGCCGTCGGCGTCCATGCGCTGGAAGCGCCATGCGACGACCGAGCGGAACTCGTCACGGGTCAGGCGACCGTCGCCGTCGCGGTCGGCACGCGTCCAGTTGCGGGCATTGGGCAGGGTTTCGGCGGCCGCTTCCAGCTCTGCAGTCGTCACCACACCGTCCGAATCAGTGTCGGCGCGGTCAAAGCCACGCTCGGCCCGCTCGAGCATTTGCTCCAATGTCATCGGCCCCTGTTCTGCCTGGCGGCGCGCCGCCGGTCGGGCAGGAAGCGGTCGCGGCGGCAGAGGCTCGACGTCAAGAGCCGTCTCTTCAAGCAGGAGCTCCGCAGAGTCATCGCTTGGATCTTCAAGGGTTGCAGGCTCGGCGATGGCCGGTGCGGCCGTCTCCGCCTGCGAACAGGCCGCGATCGCGAGCGTCGCGATCAGGACGAGAAAGGACTGGCGACGCATTGGATACTCCGTGGCGGCATGCCCTCTGTATAACGCGCTTCACCGCCGCAGCAGTCGCTGCTTTTCCGGCTTCACAGCATATAAGGATATCCTTATATGATTATCTCATGAGCCTGACCGCTGATCAGACCGTGGATGTCCTGCGCGCCGCCGGCGAGCCGACCCGTCTACGCGTGCTGTCTCTGCTGGCCGGTGAAGAGCTTTCTGTCATGGAACTCAGCCGCGTGCTGGACCAGAGCCAGCCTCGCGTCTCACGCCATCTGAAGCTGATGGCCGACGCGGGACTGATCGAACGATTCCCGGATGGAGCGCGGGTCTTCTACAGGATCAGCCACGAACCCGATGTGCGCCGCCTGATCGACACAGTGCTTGACCTGCTGGACGACGCCGCCGGGGCAGCAGACCACCGCCGGCTGGACGAGGTGCGAGACGAGCGCGCCACCGCCGCCGCTGCCTACTTCGAACAGGTGGCCCCGAGCTGGGACCGAATTCGATCTCTCTATGTGTCCGAGACGGCCGTCGAGAGCGCAATCGAGCGTGCGGCCGGGCCGGGGCCGTTTGAGCGAGTCGTCGATCTGGGCACCGGCTCGGGCCGCATGCTGACCCTGCTGGGCAGGAAGGCCCGGATGTCGATCGGGCTCGATCTGAGCCAGAACATGCTGAACATCGCACGCGCCAATGTGACCAAGGCCGGACTGGACAAGGTCGAGCTCCGGCACGGCGACATCTTCGCGACCCGCCTGCCGGCCCAGTCGGCTGACCTCGTGCTGGTGCATCAGGTGCTGCACTATCTGGCCGATCCGGCGTCTGCGGTGGCCGAGGCGGCTCGCCTGGTCATGCCCGGTGGAAAACTGCTGATCGTTGATTTCGCCCCCCATGAGCTGGAGCGGCTGCGCGACGAGCATCAGCACCGCCGCCTTGGGTTCGCCGACGATGAGATCGGGCGCTGGCTCGGTGAAGCCGGGCTCAAGCCGTCGGCGACCATCGCCCTGCCCCCGGACACGGCGGGCCTGACCGTCACCATCTGGACAGCCGAGCGCCCGGCCGTCGCCAACCGGAGCGTCGCCTGATGGCCGCCACCTCTCTTGCCGAAGCTCGGGCGCTGTTGCTGTCGCCCCTGGGTCCTGTCGCCCGCGCAGGCGAGAACGCCAATCCGGTGCGTGTCTCCTTCGAGTTCTTCCCGCCCAAGACCGATGAGGCCGAGGCCAATCTTTGGAAGGCGGTTCGGCGGCTGGAGCCCCTGAACCCCGCCTTTGTTTCCGTGACCTATGGCGCGGGCGGCTCGACGCGTGAGCGGACGCACCGGACCGTGCAACGCATCCTGTCCGAGACCACCCTGAAGCCCGCCGCCCACCTGACCTGCGTCGAGGCGAGCCGCGAGGAGGTCGATCAGGTCGTCCAGGTCTACAAGGCCATCGGCGTGGACCACATCGTCGCCCTGCGCGGCGATCCGCCGGGAGCCAGCGGCATCGGCGGCGCCTATCAGCCCCGCGCGGACGGCTATGCCAACGCGACCGAGCTGGCCCGCGCCATCCAGCGGGCCGGCGGCTTTCAGACGTCGGTCGGGGTCTATCCGGAGAAGCATCCCGAAAGCCCGTCGCTGGATCACGACATCGATGTGCTGAAGGCCAAGGTCGATGCGGGCGCGACGCGCGCGCTGAGCCAGTTCTTCTTCGACATCGACGCCTTCCTCAGGTTCCGCGATCGCGTACGGGCGGCCGGCGTTCAGATCGCCCTGATCCCCGGGATCATGCCCGTATCGAACTTCGCCGGGTTGCAGCGGATGAGCGCGTCCTGCGGAGCCTCGGTCCCGGCCTGGCTGGCGGCCCATTTCGAAGGGCTGGACGACGATCCGGAGACGCGGAAACTGCTGGCCGCCTCGGTCGCCGCCGAGACCTGCGCGCGGTTGCAGGAAGAGGGATTCTCAGACTTCCATTTCTACACGCTGAACCGCGCCGACCTGGTCTATGCGATCTGTCGGGTGCTGGGCGTGCGTGAGCACAAGGCCACCGCATGAGCCGTTCCGATCGTATCGCCCTTCTGCACGCCGCAGCCAAAGAGCGCATTCTCGTGCTCGACGGGTCCTGGGGCGTGATGATCCAGCGGCGCGGGCTGGACGAGGCCGACTTTCGCGGTGACCGCTTCACCGCCCACAACGGCCAGATGAAGGGGAACAACGACATCCTCTGCATCACCCGGCCCGACGTCATCGCTGACCTGCACCACCAGTATTTCGCGGCCGGCGCGGACATTTCCGAGACCAACACCTTCTCGGCCACGACGATCGCCCAGGATGACTATCACCTGGACGCCCAGTCGGTGTGGGACATCAATCTGGAAGGCGCGAAACTGGCCCGCGCGGCCGCCGACCGCTGGACCGAGAAGGAACCACACAAGCCCCGCTTTGCCGCAGGCTCCATCGGCCCGCTGAACAAGATGCTGTCGATGTCGTCGGACGTGAACGATCCCGGCGCGCGGCTGGTGACCTTCGATCAGGTCTATGAGGCCTATCGCCATCAGGTGAAGGCGCTGAACGAAGGCGGTGTGCACCTCTATCTGATCGAGACCATCACGGACACGCTGAACTGCAAGGCCGCGATCAAGGCCATCAAGGACCTGGAAGACGAGGGGATGGAGCCGCTGCCCATCTGGATCAGCGGCACCATCACCGACCGCTCGGGCCGGACCCTGTCTGGCCAGACGGCTGAGGCCTTCTGGAACAGCGTGCGCCACGCCAAACCCTTCGCCGTCGGCTTCAACTGCGCGCTGGGGGCCGATTTGATGCGGCCCTTCATCGCCGAACTGAGCCGCGTCGCCGACACCCTGGTCGCGGCCTATCCCAACGCCGGCCTGCCCAACGCCATGGGCCAGTACGACGAGGAGCCGCACGAGACCGCCCACTTCATTGAGGAATGGGCGCGCAGCGGCCTCGTCAACATCGTGGGCGGCTGCTGCGGCACGACGCCGGAGCACATTCGGCATGTGGCGGAGGAAGTGGCGGGCGTGACGCCGCGCGCGATCCCGGAGCGGCCGGTGGCGCTCAGGCTTTCGGGGCTCGAACCGTTCGAGATGGTGGCCTGATGCGTCCTACCTTCATCAACGTCGGCGAACGGACCAACGTCACCGGCTCGGCCAAATTCCGGAAGCTGATCGTCGAGGGTGACTATGCCGCCGCGCTGGACGTCGCGCGCCAGCAGGTCGAGGCGGGTGCCCAGATCATCGACATCAATATGGACGAGGGCCTGCTCGACTCGAAGTCGGCCATGATCACCTTCCTGAACCTGATCGCGGCCGAGCCCGACATCGCCCGGGT
>JADCBH010000109.1 GCA_020253595.1 Brevundimonas sp. | reverse complement strand
CGCAGCGATGGGGAGGTGGCGGCGAGCGTTTGCGAGCTGACGGAGGGGGCGAGGCGATGTTGGAGTTCAAGGCTGGCAGCCCTCACTCTGGTAGCCAGCTTCGCCCCCTCCACCCCCGGCGCAAAGAGACGCCGGCGGTCCCCCTCCCCATCGCCTGCGCCGACGGGGAGGAGACGTAAGCTGCGACCCGTTCTCAATGTCCCTGCAACCATCGTGGACTCATGGACGCCCTTCGCGACCGGGGCTATATCCGCCAACGCCGCAGCAGGCTGTCGCCGCGCGCGCCGGGGACCTGTGTGCCCCTGCGATCGCCGCGAGACGGCGCAACCGGATGTCCGGGCGGCTTTGACCAGAGGAACACTCCCATGCCGTCGATTGACAGCCTCAAGACCCGTCAGGATCTCTCCGTCGGGCGCAAGAAGTACGCCTATTACAGCCTTCCCGCCGCCGAGGAAGCCGGTCTGGAAGGCATCAGCCGCCTTCCGCGCTCCATGAAGGTGCTGCTGGAGAACCTGCTCCGCAACGAGGACGGCGTGTCCGTCACCGCCGACGACCTCAAGGCCATCGCCGCCTGGACCCAGAACAAGGGTTCGGTCGAACACGAGATCGCCTTCCGCCCCGCCCGCGTCCTGATGCAGGACTTCACCGGCGTGCCGGCCGTCGTCGACCTGGCCGCCATGCGCGACGCGATGGACAAGCTCGGCGCCGACGCCAAGAAGATCAATCCGCTGGTGCCGGTTGATCTGGTCATCGACCACTCGGTGATGGTGGACCACTTCGGCACCCCGGGTGCCTTCCAGCAGAACGTCGAGCGCGAATACGAACGCAACATCGAGCGCTACAAGTTCCTGCGCTGGGGTTCTTCGGCCTTCAACAACTTCCGCGTCGTGCCCCCGGGCACCGGCATCTGCCACCAGGTGAACCTGGAGAACCTGGCCCAGACCGTCTGGACCGCCGAGGAAGGCAAGAAGACCGTCGCCTATCCGGACACCGTGGTCGGCACCGACAGCCACACCACCATGATCAACGGTCTGGCCGTGCTCGGCTGGGGCGTTGGCGGCATCGAGGCGGAAGCCGCCATGCTGGGCCAGCCCATCCCCATGCTCATCCCCGAGGTCATCGGCTTCAAGCTGACGGGCTCGATGCCCGAGGGCACGACGGCGACCGACCTCGTTTTGACCGTCACCCAGATGCTGAGGAAGAAGGGCGTCGTCGGCAAGTTCGTCGAGTTCTTCGGCCCGGCCGTCGCCAACCTGACGATCGAGGACCAGGCCACCATCGCCAATATGGCTCCCGAATACGGCGCCACCTGCGGCTTCTTCCCTGTCAGCCAGGCGACCATCGGCTATCTGACCGCCACCGGCCGCGACAAGGCGCGGGTCGCGCTGGTCGAGGCCTATGCCAAGGCGCAAGGCCTCTGGATCGACGAGACCAGCGAAGACCCGATCTTCACCGACGTTCTGGAGCTGGACCTGTCGACGGTCGTCCCGTCGCTGGCCGGTCCCAAGCGTCCGCAGGACCGCGTCGAACTGACCGTCGCGGCCCCGTCGTTCGAGACGGCTCTGGGCGAGGTGTTCAACCGTCCGGCCGACGCCCCCCGCGCGGCAGTCGAGGGCGAAAAGTTCGACATCGGCGACGGCGACGTGGTCATCGCGGCTATCACCTCGTGCACCAACACGTCGAACCCCTCGGTCCTGATCGCGGCCGGTCTGGTGGCGCAGAAGGCCAACAAGCTGGGTCTGAAGACCAAGCCCTGGGTCAAGACCTCGCTGGCTCCGGGCTCGCAGGTCGTGACTGACTATCTGACGGCCGCCGGTCTGCAGAAGGAGCTGGATGCGCTGGGCTTCAACCTGGTCGGCTACGGCTGCACCACCTGCATCGGCAACTCGGGTCCGCTGGATCCGGCGATCTCGAAGACCATCAACGAGAACGCGATCGTCGCCACCTCGGTCCTGTCCGGCAACCGCAACTTCGAGGGCCGGGTGAACCCGGACGTCCAGGCCAACTACCTGGCCTCGCCGCCGCTGGTCGTGGCCTATGCGCTCGCCGGCTCGATGCGGATCGACATCACCAAGGACCCGATCGGCCAGGACAAGAAGGGCAAGGACGTCTTCCTGAAGGACATCTGGCCCACGACCGCCGAGATCGCCGCGATCCAGAAGAAGGCCGTCACCTCGGCCATGTTCGCCAAGCGCTACGCCGACGTGTTCAAGGGCGACGCCCACTGGCAGGCCATCCAGGTCGCCGGCGGCCAGACCTACGCCTGGGATGACGCCTCGACCTACGTCGCCAACCCGCCCTATTTCGAGGGCCTGTCGATGGAGCCGACGCCCGTCACCGACGTGGTGGAGGGCCGCGTGCTGGCCATCTTCGGCGACTCGATCACGACCGACCACATCAGCCCGGCCGGTTCGATCAAGAAGACCTCGCCCGCCGGTCAGTACCTGACCAACCGCGGCGTCGACGCGCTGGACTTCAACTCCTACGGCGCGCGGCGCGGTCACCACGAGGTGATGATGCGCGGCACCTTCGCCAACATCCGTATCCGCAACCGCATCGTCCCCGACATCGAGGGCGGCATGACCAGGCACTTCCCGTCGGGCGACGTCATGTCGATCTACGACGCAGCCATGCGCTACCAGTCCGAGGGCCGGTCGTTGGTGGTCATCGCGGGCAAGGAATACGGCACGGGCTCGTCGCGCGACTGGGCGGCCAAGGGCACGCGTCTGCTGGGCGTGCGCGCCGTCATCGCCGAGAGCTATGAGCGCATCCACCGCTCCAACCTGGTCGGGATGGGCGTGGTGCCGCTGCAGTTCAAGGCCGACGGCTGGACCAAGCTGGGCCTGACCGGCGAGGAGATCGTCACCATCCGCGGCCTGTCCGACGTCAACATCGGCAAGCTGCGTCCCCGTCAGGACCTGTGGGTCGAGCTGTTCCGCCCGTCGGACGGCAAGATGGCCCGCTTCCCGGTCCGCTGCCGCATCGATAACCAGACCGAGCTGGACTACTTCAAGGCGGGCGGCGTCATGCCCTACGTCCTGCGGAACCTGGCGGCGTAAGGTCGAGTGTCTCCTCCCCGTCGCCCGCTTGGGCGATGGGGAGGTGGCTCGTAGCGCAGCGAAGAGACGGAGGGGGTCTTCCTTCCGTGCCATCGCATGCGCGCCCAGAACCCCTCCACCGCTTCGCGGTCCCCCTCCCCATTCGCCAAGCGGCGAACGGGGAGGAGACGCTAAACCCGCATCGCCTCGGCCAGCAGCCGCGCCTCGGCCGCGCGGCTTGAGCCCTTGCGCCAGGCGACGACGATCTCGCGGCTGGGGGCTTCGGCGGCGAACGAGCGGATGACGACGCCGGCGTCATCGGCCAGCCCGGCCTTGACCGCCATCGCGGGCAGGAAGGACACGCCCAGCCCCGACGAGACCATCT
>JADCBH010000108.1 GCA_020253595.1 Brevundimonas sp. | reverse complement strand
GCCTGGCTTGTGGGCGCGCGGGGCTTGACGCGGCGAGGGCTTCTTGTCGTTGTCGTCTGTATGGCGGGCCATGATGAGCGGTTCATGCGCATGGCATTGGACCGGGCGCAAGCGGCGGCAGACGCGGGAGAGGTCCCCGTCGGTGCCGTGATTGTCGACGAGGCCTCCGGACAGGTCGTGGCCTCGGGCGCCAACGGCCCGGTCGCTGGCCACGATCCGACCGCCCACGCCGAGATCGTGGCGATGCGCGCCGCCGCTACCGCGCTCGGCAACTACCGGCTCACGGGCCTGACCCTCTATGTGACGCTGGAGCCCTGCGCCATGTGCGCCGGAGCCATCAGCCACGCCCGAATCGGCCGCGTCGTCTGGGGGGCCGACGATCCCAAGGGGGGAGCGGTCGTTCACGGCCCACGCCTGTTCGAACAGCCGACCCTGCATCATCGACCCGCCGTCCAAGGCGGTGTTCTGGCCGACGAGGCGGCGGGGTTGCTGCGTAGCTTCTTTCGTGCGCGTCGCGGAACAGGGGGCGGCCCGGCCCGTTAGGCAAGCCTGACCATACCGGACATCTGATGACCCGATCGACCCCGTTCGCCGTCTTGCCTGCCTGCGCGGGTCTGGCTCTGGCCGCGTGTACAAGCCCTTCGCCTGCCGACGGACCGACCGATGGCGAGGCGGTGCGTCAGCGGGCGGTCGACGCCCAGACCGCTCAGCGCCGAACCGGCGCAGAGGTTCAGGACAGCGCCCTGAACCGTGTCATCCGCACGGTCTACCTTTGCGACAACGGTGAGCGCCTGTCGGTCGATTTCGACAACCCCCGCGACATGGCGACGGTCCGCAACTCCAGCGGCGAGGCGGTCGACCTGTTCCGGGAGCCTGCTGCGGAAGGCCTCTGGTACCGCTCCGGCGCCCATGAGCTGCGCGGCGAGGGCCTCCTTGCGACATGGACTGCAGACGGCCGCGAGCCCTCGGACTGTCGCGCCATCGACTGACCGGGGGTTGTCATCTTGGTTTGTCTGGGCCTTAAGGCGGGCATGAGCCAGACGCTGACCCCCGCCCAGAAGAAAGACTTCGCCGCCCGGGGCGGAGTGGCTGCGCTACCATCTGTTGAACCACGCAGAAATCACCTTCGGGCGCATCCTGAAGGACGCGCCGGATCACCTCGCGACCCGTCATCTCTGGGGCGTCAGCCTGGTCAAACTCGGCAGGCTGGAACAAGGGATCCAAGCCCTGAGAACCGTCGTCGCCGGGGTTCCGAACAACGCGAAGGTTCAGCAGGATCTGGCTGCGGCGCTGCAGCGAGCCGGGGACGGCGCAGGGGCGCGAGACGCTTGGTCATCTGCGACGGCAGGCCTGAAACCGATGCCCGAGGTCATTCCCTTCTCGCATGAGCAGGCTGAGCACCCGTTCAAGGTCGTGGACTACAGCTACAAGGCCATCGTCCGCCAGGGCGAAGGCAAGCCGTCTCACCCCGAACTCACCGCGATTCTCGAGACCGGCCGCGACCGCTATGCCGCTCTCATCGATGAGATCGGCGAGGTCATCGCCGACTTCGACGACATCCCGACCTTCGGCACCTATGAGATGCGCAATCCCCTGTGGCTGAACGGCTGGTTCCCGCCGCTGGACGGCATGGTGCTGACGCAGATCCTGAGGCGGGAGAACCCTGCTCGCTTCATCGAGATCGGCTCAGGCATATCCACGAAGTTCGCAAAGCGCGCGGTCGAGAAGTACGGTCTGCGCACCCACATGACCTCGATCGATCCCCAGCCCAGGAACCAGATCGACGAGATGTGTGACCTCGTCATCCGCTCGCCGCTGGAGGATTGCGATCTTACGATTTTCGAGGCGCTGGAGCCGGGTGACATCCTGTTTCTCGACAGTTCGCACCGCAGCTTTCAGGGATCGGACGTCACCGTCTTCTTCCTTGAGATACTGCCCCGGGTGAAGCCGGGTGTGATCGTGCACATCCACGACATCTACCTGCCCGACGACTACATCTCCGGGCACCTGTCGCGGCTCTGGAACGAGCAGTATCTCCTGGCGACCGCCCTTCTGTTTGGCCCCGAGCGGTTTGAGATGCTGTTCCCTTGCTGGTTCGTGCATCAGGATCCGGCGCTGTCGGCCCGAGCGAATGCGAAGCTGAGGCCCGGCAGGATGGCGGACATCAACCTCTACGGCGCTTCGTTCTGGATGACGGCGCGCTAGGGACGCGGCGGGCGAGGGCTGGCCTGTTCATAGGCGTAGCCCAGCGAGAGAATTCGGGCGTCGTCCCATTTGGCACCAATGAAGCTAATGCCGACCGGCATGCCGCGGTCCAGGCCCATCGGCACGGTCAGGTGCGGATAGCCCGCGACGGCCGGCAAGCGGCTCGCAGAGCCCTGGCCGTTGTCCTGGTCTTCGCGGTCGTTGGTCCAGGCGCGCGAGGTCGACGGAGCGATCAGCGCCACGACATTGTTCTCGGCCAGCATGCGATCGATCCCCTCAGGCCCCGCCATTCGGAGCGAGTTCGCGCGCGCGGCGATGTAGTCGGGATTGTCCAGTCCGCTCGTTGCCTCGGCCTGCAGGAGCAGCTCCTGTCCGAACAGCACGGTCTCGCGCGGCTCGGCCTCATTGAAGGCGATGACCTCCGCCAGGGTCCGCGTCGTGACCTGGGCGGGGTTGGTGGAAGCAAGGTAGGCGTTCAGGTCGGCCTTGAGTTCATACATCAGCACCGTCAGTTCGGCCTGTCCGAGCCCCTGCGTCTGGGGTGCCGTGGTGATTTCCACCAGTTCGGCGCCGGCGGCGCGAAGCGAGGCCAAAGCGGCCTCGAACGCGGCCTGGGTGTCGGCGGAATAGTTGGTCACGCCATATCGCAGCACGCCGAGCCGGGTGCCTCTCAGCGACCCGGCATCCAGCGCGGCGCGATAGTCCGTTCTGCGGGCATCTGCCTCGGCGGTGGCCAGATCAGCCGGATCGGTTCCGGCGATGGCGGTCAGGACGGTCGCAGCCGTCGCCACGTCCACGGTGATCGGTCCGGCAGTGTCCTGGCTGTGGCTGATGGGGACGATGTGAGTTCGGCTGACAAGGCCCACGGTCGGCTTGAAGCCCACCACGCCGTTGACCGAGGCGGGGCAGGTGATCGAACCGTCGGTTTCAGTACCTATGGCGGCCGGGGCCAGGCCGGTGGCCACGGCGGTGGCCGAGCCCGAGGACGATCCGCAGGCTGTCCGGGTCCTGTCGTAGGGGTTCACCGTCAGGCCCCCCACGGCGCTCCAGCCCGAAATGGAATTGGACGAGCGGATGTTGGCCCACTCGGACAGATTGGTCTTGCCCAGGATCACTGCCCCGGCCTCGCGCAGACGGGCCACCAATGGGGCGTCTCGACCCGGAGCATTCTGAATCAGGGCCAGCGATCCAGCCGTCGTCGGCATGTCCCGGGTTTCAATGTTGTCCTTGAGCAGGATGGGCATGCCAGCGATGCCATCCTCGGGCGACCAATCGAGCTGGCCTACGCCGGGAGCCCACAGGATGACGCTGTTGGCTGTGGTCTCGTCGTGCAGAACTGCGCGTGGACCGCCCCAGTTCTGGGCCTGTCCAGCTCCGGCCAGCGTCAGCGCCGCTGCCGAAACGGCCAGCATCACTCTCGTCTTCATGCTCATTTCCCCCGGTGCCGGTCCGACGCGACCGGCACCCTAAACCCCGTATCATGCGTGTGAACAGTCCGCCTCGCTGCGGCTTGCCGTCCGGGGCGGGCGGTGTAGCTTGGCCGCGAGGGAGAGGACTTCATGGAGACCACAATGATCCGGTGTTTGTCCGCCGTGCGCCGTCTCGTGGCGACACCGGTCTTGATGTTGTCGATGGCAATATCGCTGGGCCTAGCAGCCTGCGCGACGCCCTCTGCGCCAACTTCGGTCTACACGCCGCCGCCGACTGTTCTTGTCGAAGCCTGGGCCGGGGCTGCTGAGGAAATCACGACGGACCGGGTCATGACGTTCTACAGGGCGTACGGCGGGGGGGCGAACCGCCTGGGGGCCTGGCTGTCGCCAACGCCGCCAACCTCTCGCGAAGTCGTTCGCCAAAGCCTGGCCCTGCCGCCCGAGAACACAGCAGAAAGCTATTCGGTCGTCACGGTCCCCGCTGGGACGCGTATGAAGGTGGGCATCGCCGCGCCAGCATTCGGTCAGCCTGGAGGTGGGCGTCAGGTCCAGCTGCTTCAGCTGATTCCGCCCGACAGCTTTTCCGAGCCGATTCCGTTGCCTTGATGCCGTCATGTTCCCTGGCGCAGCCGTTCCGTCAATTCGGCGAACAGCCTGAGCGTCTCTGGGCTGACATGATGTTCGATGCCCTCGGCATCGGCTTCGGCGGCTTCGCCCGACACGCCCAGCGCCAGCAGGAACTCGTGGACGATCCTGTGGCGTTCGCGCGAGGCATCGGCCATGTGCTCGCCCGCCGGTGTGAGCGTGATGGAGCGATAGGGGCGTACATCGACCAACCCGTCCCGCTGCAAACGCTGCAGCACCTTGGCCGCTGTTGCGGGGGCAACCCCCAGGCAGTCCGCCAGGTCCGTCAGGCGTGCCGATCCTGTTTCCGCGATCAGGTCGCCGACCAGTTCGACATAATCCTCCGCTACCTCGCTTGAGCGGGCGTCGCGCATCCGCCGGAAGGCGGCGGCCCGGCGTGCGGCGCTGGCAGACTGAACCACGGCGAGCTCCACGGCACGCGGTCAGACCCGCGCGAGTCGCAGCCTAGCCCATGGAGCCGCGATTTCATCGTCCTGTCGCGAAGGGGCGCCAAGGGCAAGGCGTGGTATCGAATGTCCCGATGTTGACGCGGTTCGTGATCGCCCTGGTGCTGACCCTGGTCGGGGCCCTGCCCGTCGCGGCTGCGCCGACGACCCCTGCTGTGTCACCGGCGGCCGCGCCCTTGCAGTTCTACGTCTTCAGTTTCACCGACACGCCCGCCGTAGAGGCCGCGCAGGATGTCGTGATCGGAGCCTTGGCCTATGACCTGCAGGTCGACCCGGCCGTGGACGGCATTGTCACCTTCCAGGCCGACGGATGGTACTCCGGCGAGGCTCTGCTCCGTGACTTCGGGACGGCCCTGTTGGACCAGGACCTGGCGCTTATCCGGACAGACCCAGGTGTCTATGCCCTCGTGCCACGCGCCAATGCGCCGATGCTGATGG
Organism: Brevundimonas sp.; assembly: GCA_020253595.1. Taxonomy (GTDB): domain Bacteria; phylum Pseudomonadota; class Alphaproteobacteria; order Caulobacterales; family Caulobacteraceae; genus Brevundimonas. Next base: position 409 of record JADCBH010000108.1, on the reverse strand, counting down.
CACGGGGTGGCGTTGTCATGCGCCTTGCGGAACCGGTGACCGCCCGGCCGACCTTGGGGCCAGATGACCAAGCTCTAGCCCCCGCAGACGGCGATCCGCGCTGGTGGGAGGGCGCGGTAGGGGCCCTGATGATTTTCTTGGCGGGTGCCGCCTCCGGCGCGGCGGCATGGGTGGCTGGTTCGACGGTCTGGCGGAGGGCGAACGCCCGTCAAGTGCAGATGGTCGCGCCGCTGCTTCGACTGACAGATCAGCGCACGCGCTTCGAGACGCCAGTCGAGGCGGCCCGTCTTGATCCTGACCTTGTCATTCCGCGCTTCGAGGACCGCCGCTGAGCGTCAATGCGGCGATGGTCGTCAGGCGACCTCGACCACCGCATCAACCTCCACCGCAAAGCCCAAAGGCAGCTGGT
>JADCBH010000107.1 GCA_020253595.1 Brevundimonas sp. | reverse complement strand
GACCCGCGAGGCCGCAGAATGAAGGAGATTGAAGCCGTTCCAACCGTCTCTCACGACGCCCACTTTGGCCGCGAGTTTACCCAGGGCGTTCAGCACCGCCGGCCCATCCGGGCCGGTCAACGCGCCGGCGCCAACGATGATGGCCGGACGCTCGGCGTTCGTGAGGGCGTCCACCGCCGCCTTGGGCAGTCTGGCGAGCGTCTTCGTGCCGCGACCAATCAGGTCGTAGTCGTAGGTCAGATCCACCTGCTCGCCGATCAGGCCGACGCGAGCCTTGCCCGCCAGCCAGGCCTTGCGGATGCGCGCGTTGAGCAGCGGGGCTTCCGCACGCGGATTGGTCCCGACCAGCAGGATGTAGTCCGCCTGCTCGATGCCTTGCAGACCGGTGTTGAACAGCCAGCCTTCGCGGGGGCCGATGCCGGCCGCCGAACCATCCTGACGGCAATCCGTGTTGGCCGATCCGAGCGCACGGAACAGGTCCATCGCCGCCTTCATGGACTCGGCGTCCTGCAGGTCTCCAGCGATGACGCCGACCTTCTCGGGCCGGGCAGACTTCAGCTTGGCCGCGACGGCGTTCAGCGCCTCGTCCCAGGTCGCGGGACGCAGCTTGCCGTTCTCGCGAAGAAAGGGGCGGTCCAGACGCCGCGCCTGAAGGCCGTCGACGACATAGCGGCTGCGATCGGCCAGCCACTCCTCGTTGATGCCCTCATGGACGCGCGGAAGAATGCGCATGACCTCGGCGCCCTTGGACTGGGCCGAGATGTTCGACCCCAGCGCGTCCATGACGTCGATGGTCTCGGTCCGCTTCAGCTCCCACGGGCGATAGTGGAACTGCCAGGGCCGGTGGGTCAGAGCGCCGACCGGGCACAGGTCGTTGACGTTGCCCGACAGCTCGGAGTCGACGGACTTCTCCAGATAGGTGGTGATCTCGGCGTCCTCGCCGCGCGAGATCATGCCGATGTCAGGAACTCCAGACACTTCCGTGATGAACCTCACGCAGCGGGTGCACTGGATGCACCGCGTCATGAAGGTCTTGATGGTCGGGCCCATATTCTTTTCTTTGACGGCCCGCTTGTTCTCGGCATAGCGGGAGCCGTCGCGGCCATAGCCCATGGCCTGGTCCTGCAGATCACACTCACCGCCCTGGTCGCAGATCGGGCAGTCCAGCGGGTGGTTGATGAGCAGGAACTCCATCACCCCTTCGCGGGCCTTCTTCACCATCGGCGTGTCGGTGAAGATCTCCTGGTTCTCGGCGGCCGGAAGCGCGCACGACGCCTGCGGCTTGGGCGGTCCGGGCTTTACTTCGACCAGGCACATGCGGCAGTTGCCGGCGATCGAAAGTCGCTCGTGATAGCAGAAGCGGGGAATCTCGTGCCCGGCGCGCTCGGCGACCTGGAGCACGGTCATGCCGGGCTCGAACTCGACTTCGACGCCGTTGACCTTGGCGACGGGCATCAGCTTACCTCTTCCTCAGGACGCACGGCCATCATCGCCTGCTGCGTCGTGCCGTCCGGCAAGGCCTGGACGATCTCGATCTCTTCACCCCGGATGGCATAGCGCACGACCGGATCGCCCGCCTCGTTCATCCAGCGGACCTGCGCCGGATCGGGCAGCTCCAGCGGCTTCCAAACCACCAGGCCATCACCGGCGCGGCATTGCGCCTTCATCCAGCCGCCGTCGACCGGCGCGCGCCACTGGGCGTTCAGAACCTCGCCCTCCGCGCCCGTGATCTGGATGGCGTCCAGCGTCTGGCCGTGGATCGCCGCCAGCCCCGCGCGGCATACGCGGCGCAGATCGACGGCGGTCAGAACGGCGGGAACCTCAGCCACGGCGACGGACGCGGGGGCAGCGACAACCGCCTCTTCGACGGTTGACGGTTCGGCCTTTTCGCCGGACTGGCCGCAGGCCGCGAGACTCACAGCCGCCATCAGGGGGAGCCAGACGCGCATGCCTACTCCGCCGCGATCGCGTGGCCGGCGAAGTTCGCGCGGCGGCTGCGGTAATCGGAGATGCGGTCCTCGATCTCGTGGCGGAAATGCCGGATCAGGCCCTGTACCGGCCAGGCGGCGGCGTCGCCCAGGGCGCAGATGGTGTGGCCTTCGACCTGCCCCGCGACGTCCAGCAGCAGGTCGATCTCCGACGGATCGGCCTCGCCCACCGCCATGCGTTCCAGCACCCGCCACATCCAGCCGGTGCCCTCGCGGCACGGGGTGCACTGACCGCAGCTCTCATGCTTGTAGAAATAGCTGATCCGGGCGATCGCCTTCACCAGGTCGGTCGACTGGTCCATGACGATGACCGCCGCAGTCCCCAGGCCCGACTTCATGTCGCGCAGGGAGTCGAAGTCCATCAGCGCCGTCTCGGCCATGTCGCGCGTGATCAGCGGCACAGAGACCCCGCCCGGGATCACGGCCTTCAGGTTGCCCCAGCCACCGCGAACACCGCCGCAATGCTCTTCCAGCAGCTGGCGCAGCGGGATCGACATCGCCTCTTCGACATTGCACGGCCGGTTCACATGGCCGGAAATGCTCATCAGCTTGGTGCCGGTGTTGTTCGGCCGACCGAAGCCCGCGAACCAGTCCGCCCCGCGCCGCAGGATAGTGCCCACGACCGCGATCGACTCGACGTTGTTCACCGTGGTCGGGCAGCCGTACAGGCCCGCGCCGGCCGGGAACGGCGGCTTCAGCCGCGGCTGGCCCTTCTTGCCTTCCAGAGATTCCAGCAGGGCGGTCTCTTCGCCGCAAATGTACGCCCCGGCACCGTGGTGGACATAGACGTCGAAATCCCACCCATGGACGTTGTTCTTGCCGATCAGCTTCGCCTCATAGGCCTGCTTGACCGCCGCCTCCATGCGCTCGCGTTCCAGCACATATTCGCCGCGCAGATAGATGTAGCAGGCGTGGGCCTGCATCGCGAAGGAGGCGATCAGGCAGCCCTCGATCAGCAGGTGGGGATCATGGCGCATGATCTCCCGGTCCTTGCAGGTGCCGGGCTCGGACTCGTCGGCGTTGACGACGAGGTAGTGCGGCCGGTCCTTTACCTCCTTGGGCATGAAGGACCACTTCAGACCCGTGGAGAAGCCCGCGCCGCCGCGCCCGCGCAGGCCGGAGTTCTTCACGTTGGTGATGAGCCAGTCGCGGCCCATGTCCAGCATGTCCTTGGTCGCGTTCCAGCAGCCGCGCTGCTTTGCCCCCTCCAGGCCCCAGTCGTGCAGGCCATAGAGGTTGGTGAAGATGCGATCCTTGTCGGCGAGCAGACCGGCCATCAGCGGGCTCCCTCCCCGGCCGCGGCCACCGCCGACGCCCCGGCCACGCGGGCGAGACAGCTCGCTGCGGCGATCGCCGGTCGGGCGTTCCTCGCGCGGTGGCGGGCGCTGGGATTGGGACGATGCAGGCTCAGGCGCATTCGGCGTACCAGGTGAAGGCAACGGGGAGGACGCGGCCGGCCCGGAGGCGGGCTGCGCCGGAGCGGGCGTGGGCGGTTGCGGCGGGGCCGCGCCGCCCAGCGGCAGGGCGCTCGCCCCCATGAGGTTGG
>JADCBH010000106.1 GCA_020253595.1 Brevundimonas sp. | reverse complement strand
GTGGCCATGGGCCAGCCCTCAGCCTCGAAGCCGTCGGAGGGCGTCCAGCCGCAGCGGCTGGCCATGTCCTCGTGGCGGATGATGCGACGAGCCTTGAGGTCCACCAGGGTCAGGTCGGCGTCGTAGCCTTCGGCCATGCGGCCCTTGTTGGCCGTCTGGAACACCCGCTGGGCCCCCGCCGAGGTCAGGTCGACGAAACGCTCCAGCGTCATCCGCCCCTGCGCCACATGGGTCAGCATGACCGGAACCAGGGTCTGCACGCCAGGCATGCCCGACGGCGAGGCGGGATAACGGCGTGCCTTTTCCTCTTTCGTATGCGGCGCGTGGTCGGAACCCAGCACGTCCACGACACCCTGCTCGATACCGTGCCACAGGCCGGCGATGTGATGGGCATTGCGGATCGGCGGGTTCATCTGGGCATAGCCCTTCAGCCGCTCATAGGCCTCGTCACCATCCAGCGTCAGATGCTGGGGCGTGACCTCCACCGTGGCCACGTCCTTGTGGTCGGCCAGGAAGGCGATCTCCTCGGCGGTGGAGACGTGCAGCACATGGATCCGCTTGCCGGTCTCCTGCGCCAGCCGGACCAGGCGGCGTGTGCTCATGATCGCGCTTTCGGCGTCGCGAACCTCGGGATGGCTGGTCCAGTCGCCGGGGCGGGCCAGCGGGCGGCGGTCCACGAGGCGATACTCGTCCTCGGAATGGAAGGTGGCGCGGCGACCGACGGCGTTCAGAACCTTTCGCACCCCGTCGTCGTCGGCGATCAGCAGGTCGCCGGTCGAGGCGCCCATGAAGACCTTGACCCCGCAACAGCCCGGCAGACGCTCCAGCTCGCCCAGATGTTCGGCATTCGCATGAGTGCCGCCGATGTAGAAGGCGTGGTCGGTCCACATCCGGTCACGGGCGCGAGCCAGCTTGTCCTCCAGCGTGGCCGGATCGGTGGTGTTGGGCTCGGTGTTCGGCATCTCGAACACAGCGACGACCCCGCCCAAAGCGGCGGCACGCGACCCCGTTTCAAGGTCCTCCTTCCACTCCAGACCCGGCTCGCGGAAGTGGACCTGGGTGTCGATGACGCCGGGCAGGACCGTCAGGCCGGTGGCGTCCACCACCTGACCCGCCGAGGCCTTGGACAGGTCGCCAATGAACTCGATCCGGCCGTCGATCACGCCGACATCGGCCATGCCACGGCCCGCGTGATTGGCCACCTCGCCGCCACGGACGATCAGGTCATAGGTCTGGGTCACGGGCTTTGGTCTTCCGTTGGCGAAAACAGGGTCTGAAAGGTCTGAATAGTCTGAAATCTGCAAGCCCGACCGGCCGAGGCCGTAGGTCGCAGGCCTGATTATACTCAAGTTTCAGGTGCCGCCGGATTGAGCCTTGCGATTTTTTTCAATCAGGCCCTGCGCGGCCTTCAGCACGCGATCGGCGGGCAGGCCCATCATGTGCTGGATGGCCTGGTTGAGGTTGGGATCGACGGCGAGGAACTCCTCATAGGACCGCTCGCCGCGGATCGAGACCCCGCCCCAGGGCCCGACGCGGGTATCGTCGGACGGGCCATAGACGCCGACCGTCGGCGCGCCCGCCGCCACCGCCAGCTGGGTCCAGAGCGAGTCGGCCCCGACATACAGGGCGGCGCGCGACAGGGCCGCCGCCGTCTGCAAGCGGGTCAGCTTGCCCTGCAGCTCGATCACCCGGGCGCGCGGCACGGCCAGCCGGATCGTGTGGGCCAGATCCCGGTCCGCCTCCTCGCCCACGATCATCAGCCGCCCGCCCGCCAGAGGCCCGTCCTCGGCCAGCAGGGGCGCAGCGACCTTGGCATAGCGTTCCGCCGGCCAGCGCTTGCCGATCCAGTCCGCGCCCGGCCCCACCGCCAGGATGGGCGACGGGTCGTTTCCGATCAGGGCGTCGGCCGCCGCCCGCGTCTCTTCGCCGAAAAACAGGCGCGGTGCCGGAACCTCGTCCAGATGGAGCGTCCAGGCCGCGTCCTCGACCGCATGTGTGCCCGGCCGTGGCGCTCCCTTCACAGCCCGCTTCTGCCGGCGCAGTCGCTCGGTGAAGCGGGTACCGCGCATGTCGACCGCGAGGCCCCAGCGGGTCTGGCGCACCCGGTTCCACAGGGCGATCCAGCCGACCCGGCCCGCCTTGTCCATGACGATCAGTTCGGTCAGTCGCGGCGTGTCGGCGAACAGGGGGGCGGACGCCGCCGATCCGACGATGGTCAGGTCCGCCTGGGGCAGGCTGTCGACCAGATAGGCCAGCACGCCCGAGGACAGCACAGCCGCTTCGGCGTCGGCCTCGGCGATGTAGAGAATCGGAAAACGACCGCTCATGGGCGCACCGTATACGGATTCTCTCGTGGCGAGCGTGGGGCAGAAGCCTCGTCTCCTCCCTGTCGCGAAGCGATGGGGAGGTGGATCCGAAGCGAAGCGGAGGAGACGGAGGGGTACTGGCGGCCCGCAGAACCCCTCCGTCTGCTCGCAAGGGCTCGCATCCACCTCCCCATTCGCTCAGAGGCGAACGGGGAGGAGACGGTTACGCCTCCCGCTTGGGCAGCAAACGCCCTATCTCAATCCCATGACCGATCACATCGCCCGTCTCCACAGCCGCGCCCTGATCCGGGTCGAAGGGCCAGACGCCCGTCCCTTCCTGCACAATCTGCTGACCCAGGACGTCGAGACCCTGAACCCCGGCCAGGTGCGGTTCGGCGCGCTGCTGTCGCCGCCGGGCCGGCTGCTGTTCGACGTCTTCCTGTGGGGCGAGGACAACGCGGTCGTTCTGGATGTGGCAGCGGCCAGTCGCGACGCCTTGATGGCCCGGCTGTCGATGTACCGGCTTCGGGCGCAGGTCCACATCACGGCCGACCAGCGCCCGGTCTTCGCCAGCTGGCCGGGCGTCGCCGAGGGCTTCGTCGCCGATCCCCGGCTGGCTGCGCTGGGCGGTCGTGCGCTGGCAGAGCATGCCCCGACGGCGGACGAAGAGGCCTGGGACGCCCACCGGCTGGCCATCGGCGTCCCTGATCCGACGAGGGACGGCGGCCACGACGCCCGCTATCCCATCGAGGCCAACTTCGACCTCCTGAACGGGATCGATTTCCGCAAGGGCTGCTTCGTCGGCCAGGAGACCACCAGCCGCATGAAGCGGCGCGGCGAGATCAAGAAACGCATGCTGCCCCTCACCTTCGACGGTCCGCCCCCGCCCGAGGGCACCGAGGTGCTGAACGGTGAGCTGCGCGCGGGCGAGGTTCTGACCGGCCGTGACGGCGGAGCCATCGCCCTGATGCGGCTGGATCGGCTGGAGGGGACGCTGACGGTGGAGGGGCGGGGGGTCGTGGTGCGGATACCGGGGTGGATGTCCAACCAATGAGACCTCCGCCAATCCGAGCCAGCTTGTCAGCAACGGGCTCTGGGGATTCGCGCGAAGGGTGGAAAGCGGGCCCGCGTCTGCTAGCTTCGCCTTACAGATTGCAGGGGGAGTGATATGGGCAGCTTCTCAATTTGGCACTGGGCTATCGTAGCTGCGGTGCTAGCCCTTGTCGGAGTTCCGGTCTCACGCATCCTGCGCCGTCTCGGCTTTTCCGGATGGTGGACCATTCTTGCCTTCATACCTTGGATCAACGTGATTGGGCTTTGGGTCATCGCCTTCGTCCGCTGGCCTAAGGACCGAGAAGGCGTGTCGGGGAGATAGCGGGTTAAGTCCGCTTCGGGTCGAAAGCGGACATCAGGTCCGCGACCCGCTAACCTCCATTCATGACCGATGCTCAAGAACGCTGCGCCTGGTGCGGGACCGATCCGCTGTATGTCGACTATCATGACACAGAGTGGGGCGTGCCCGAGTACGATGCCCGCGCCCTGTGGGAGAAGCTGGTGCTGGACGGGTTTCAGGCCGGGCTGGCGTGGATCACCATCCTGAGGAAGCGCGAGGCCTTCCGAGCCGCCTTCGACGGCTTCGACCCCGAAAAGGTCGCCCGCTATGGCGAGGCCGACCGTGCGCGGCTCATGGCCGATCCGGGCATCGTGCGCTCGGGGGCCAAGATCGAGGCGACGATCCGGGGTGCGCGGGTCTGGTGCGACATGCGCGAGCGGGGCGAGGATTTTTCGGGCTGGCTGTGGGGCTTTGTCGGCGGTCGGCCGATCCAGAACACGCCGGCCACGATGGCGGATGTCCCGACCCAGACGCCGGTCTCGGTCGAGATGTCCAAGGCGCTGAAGGCACGCGGCTTCGGCTTCTGCGGGCCGGTCATCACCTATGCCTTCATGCAGGCGACCGGCCTGGTCAACGACCACGTCCAGACCTGCTTCCGCTGTGACGACGTGCGAGCTATCGCCGGGAGATGACCCGGACGCGGCCGATCCCGACCCTGACGCTCGAGACCCTGCTGAGCCAGCGGGTCGGCGGGCCGGTGTGCGGGGTGGACGAGGCCGGGCGCGGGCCCTGGGCCGGGCCGGTGTCCGCGGCGGCGGTGATCCTGTCGCCCGACCACCTGCCCGACGGCATGAACGACTCCAAGGCGCTCAGCGCGAAACGGCGCGACACCCTGGAGAGCGAGATCAAGGCCCGCGCCGTCTCCTGGGGCGTCGGCTTCGCCACGGTCGAGGAGATCGACGAACTGAACATCCTGAACGCCACCGGTCTGGCCATGCGCCGGGCCATCGAGGCGATGGCGGTGCCGCCGGTCGCGGCGCTGGTCGACGGCAACCACCGCTTCAAGCTGCCGTGTCCGGTGGAGACCGTGGTGGGCGGCGACGGCCTGAGCCTGTCGATCGCGGCGGCCTCGATCCTGGCCAAGACGGCGCGGGACCGACTGATGGTCGAGATGGACGCCCTTTATCCCGGCTACGGCTTCGCCGGTCACAAGGGCTACAACGCCCCGGTCCATCAGCAGGCGCTGCGGACGCTCGGCCCCTCGCCGATCCACCGGAAGAGCTGGGCCCCGATCAAGGCGTTGCTGGATCAGTAGACCGCCAGCGCTCCGCCCAGCAGGCCGCCCATGACGGCGGCGATGATCGCGCCGATCAGGACCACCAGCCAACGCGGCATGGGGGCCATCTGCATCGGGTCCGGCGTCGACTGCGGCGCGATCGCATCGGCGCGAGACAGGAAGTCATTGGCGACGAAATCATTGGCCGGACGACTGTCGAACCGGGTGGCGGCCGGCGCGCGCCAGGCGGCGGCCTGATACGCCTCAAGCGCCGTGCGGGCTCCAGCGGGACGCCGCATATCGTCGTCTAAAGGGGGCACGTTGAACACGTCCATCCGGCCTTAACGGATCATTGACACCGGCGTTCCCCGAGGCGTCAAGCGGCCAGGGACGCTGCGCCCTCTGACACCACGAACAGATATTCGACGTTCCGGAGCCGGCCGACGGTGCCGACCTTCTCGCCCCTGGGATTATGGATGCCGATGCGCGCGCCGACGTAGCGGGGGCGCGGGATCTCGATCACCTGCACCGGGCCGCGCACCGACAGCATCTCGACCAGCTGATCCCGGCTCAGATAGCCCTCGTCGTTGAACGATACGATCAGGTGCGGCGCCCGCACCGTCTCGATCACGGCCTTTAGCGCCGGGCCGATCCCGGGCCTGGAGTTGAAGGCGCTCTTGCGCGTCCGGACGTCGATCCGCTTGTTGGCCACGCCATAGGTTTCGGGCCGGTCCCACAGCACCAGACTCTACCAGACGTGGTAGTTCCCCAGGTAGGAATGCTGGTTGTAGGGCGGGTCCAGGTAGACGAGGTCGGCCTCGACCTCGGGCGCGATCTGAACCGCGTCGGCGCGGGTGGCACGGCCGGATCCGGGCAGGATGTCTGGCAGACGCAGCGACAGCGGCTTCAGCGCCCGGGGCGCCCACGCCTTCATATAGGCCATCTGCACGCCGGCGGTGGAATCGACCCGATCAGCGGCCTCCATCAGGGCTGTCAGCGCGATGGCCTCCAGTTCCGGCTCCAGCGACAGGGCGGCGATGCGGGTCCGGATGGCCTCGATCCTGGCACCGTTTTCAGGCGTGAAGTAGCGGGCGTCCTCGCAGAAGGCTTTGGTGAACCAGCCGGGCGCGGGCGGCATGGCGGCGAGTTCGGCGATCAGCCGCTCCGCCCGATCGGACCACCGCTCCGCGTTGGCCTGAACATAGGCGGTCGCCAGGGTGTGGGCATAGGCGTTGAGGTCGTTGGACCAGACCTCATACCCCCGCGCCTTCAGCGCATGGCCGACCCGCGCGGTGCCCGAGAACAGATCACAGACCCGTCCGCCGCTCGGCAGCAGGGCGCGCACCGCCTCGGTGATCGGATCGATCAGCGCGCGCTTGGAGCCGAGGTATTTGATCATCTCTCGTCCAATCCTCCCCCGTTGGGGGAGGTGGCTCGAAGCGAAGCGCAGAGACGGAGGGGGCCAGCCACATATGTCGCCATTCGCTAGTGCCCCCTCCACCGCTTCGCGGTCCCCCTCCCCCTACGGGTGAGGATTACTTGCGCGCCTTCTTCGCCGGAGCATGGGCCAGGCGCAGCAGATTCGCAGCCCCCGGCGCGCCGAAGGGGGTGCCGGCCAGGATCAGGATACGCTGGCCGGGCTCAGCCAGCCCATACTGCATGGCCGAGGTGACCGCGTCGTCGGTGACGTCTTCCAGCGACGTCGGCTCCTTGCCAAGCCGCGGCTCCAGCCCCCAGACCAGCGCCAGGCGGCGCGCCGTCTCCGGCTTGGGCGTCAGGGCCAGAACGGGCTGCAGCGGGCGTTCGCGCGACATGCGCCGCGCTGTGCCGCCCAGCGTCGTGAACACCACGATGCAGCCGGTGGACGACGCCTCTCCGGCCTTCCTCGCAGCAGCCACGAGCGCATCGGCGTCAAAGCCCTCCATGCCCGCGTGCTCGGCGTCCATCAGGCTGGGCCACAGGGGATCGCTTTCGATCCGCTCCATGATCCGGTTCATGATGCCCACGGCCTCCAGCGGATAGTCGCCGGACGCCGTCTCGGCCGACAGCATCAGGGCGTCGGCCCCCTCATAGACCGCATTGGCCACGTCCGAGGCCTCAGCGCGCGTCGGCGCGGGCGAGGACGTCATGGACTCCAGCATCTGGGTCGCCACGATCACCGGCACGCCGCGATGCCGGGCGGCACGGATGATGGTCTTCTGGGCCACCGGCACGTCTTCCGGATGCATCTCCACGCCCAGGTCGCCGCGCGCGACCATGACGCCGTCGCAGTAGTCCAGAATGCTGTCCAGCGCCGCCAGCGCCTGGGGCTTCTCGATCTTGGCCAGGCAGGCAGCCTTGCCCTTCACGATGGACTTCAGCTCGGCCATGTCCTCGGCCTTCTGCACGAAGCTGAGCGCCACCCAGTCGACGCCGATGCGCAGGGCGAAGGCCAGGTCCTCGCGGTCCTTGGGCGTCAGGGCCGAGACGGGGATGACGGCGTCGGGCACCGCCACGCCCTTCCTGTCCGACAGCTTGGTTCCGCTCTCGACCTTAACCTCGGCCCACTCGTCGGTCCGTTCGCCGACTCGCAGCCGCACCCGGCCGTCGTCGATCAGCAACGCCATGCCGGTGCGCAACGCCTTGAAGATTTCGGGATGGGGCATCTGCACCCGCGTCGCGTCGCCCGGCGTCGGGTCCAGGTCGAAGCGCATGGTGTGACCCGGCTTCACCGTGATGGACGTGTCGGCAAACTTGCCCAGTCGCAGCTTGGGACCCTGCAGGTCAGCCAGCACGCCCAGCGGGCGCTTCAGCGCGATCTCGGCGCCGCGCACGGCCTTCAGCGCCGCTTCATGATCCTCGTGGCTGCCATGGCTGAAGTTCAGGCGAAAGACATCGACCCCGGCCTGGGCCAGCGCCTTGACCATGCCGGGCGACCGGCTGGCCGGACCCAGGGTCGCGACGATGCGCGCGCGGCGTGCTCTGATCATGTGTGCATCCGATGCGTTTCCCGAACCCGTTGTGCCAATGATCGGGCACGGAGGTAAGCCTGGTCCATCCGGGGAAACAGGAAGTTATGGTGCGTTACACCGCAATCGTCGGGGCCCCGGGCACGGCGAAGCGCGGGTCCAACCCGTCCGGCTCGAACGCGTGATCAGACAGGCTCATCAGGACATTGGCCAGCAGCAGGTCGAACATCGGCCGATCCCCCGCCTCCAGCGCCGGACCCAGATAGTCGGTCACCACCGCCCGCACGGGCAGGGTTCCGACCGGCCCCGGCACGCTGAGCGCCAGCGACAGCCCCTGGTCCAGCCACGATGCGAGCGTCTCGAAGACCGCTTCTGACCGCAGGAAATCGGTCTGGCGCACGACATAGAGGGTGATCTCTCCGGTCGTCAGACCGTCCGGACGCACGATGATCCCGCTGCGGTCCGGCCGCCAGTCGTCGGACAGGTCGACGATCCGCCAGACGCAGAACCAGGTGCGGCAGGTCTGGGGTCGCACGGCGTGAATCGAACACCCGGCCCCGTCGACGCAATAGGCGCACAGCATCCCGGTCGGCTTGGCCAGTTCCGGCAGGTCCAGCGGGATGAAGCGGCAGCATTCCACGCACGCCCCGCACGTCCGGTCCGGCAGAAGCGGCAGGTCGAGGCTCATGCCGCGCTCCGGTCAGGTTGCGATGGTGCGAGCGGCGGGGATCGAACCCGCATGACCGAGGTCGAGGGATTTTAAGTCCCTTGCGTCTACCAGTTTCGCCACGCTCGCGGGCTCTCCCGCGTCGCGGCTGGGCGGCCCCCTGTCAAGACCGGGCGCGCCGGACCTCGGTCAGGGTCAGCAGGACCGCCAGCATGCCGGTCCAGAACAGGATGTCCTTTGTCCCCTCGCTCGCGGACGGGACGAAGAACTCCAGAATGGCCCAGGCGACCAGGGCGATCAGGAAGACGGCAGCGAGCAGGTTTTTCCACATGACGGCTCTCCTCGTGGCCGCCTATGTAAATGTCGCTTTACATAATGTCAAGCAGAGCGGTCACTGGGTCGCGACGGGTGCCCGCAGGTCGACATCCGAATCCGCCAGCAACCACAGAAAGGCCGCCCAGGCGGCGACGTTCTGGGTCATGGACTCAGGATCGATCCGGTCCAGCACATCGTCGGCCGTGTGGTGAAAATCGAAGTAGTCGGTGCCGTCCTGGTTCAGGCGGAACGGCGGCACACCCAGCGCCACGGTCGGCCCGGTGTCGGGCCCGCCGCCCGTCGCGGGTGCCGGATCGTTCAGAATACCCAGCGGCGTCAGAACCCGCAGCGCGGCCTGACGGAACTCCGCCGGCGTCGCAGCGGGCAGGCCCAGGCTGTAGATCGGCCCGGCTCCGAAGTCGCTTTCGGAGATGGCCACGTGGTTGGCCATCTCGTCGCGCCGCGTCTCGGCATAGTGGCGAGCCCCGGCCAGCCCTTGGGCGGGCGGGGGCTGGGACACCTCTTCGGCTCCCCACCAGACGACGCGGATGGTACGGCGCGGCTGGCGCGGCATTTCCTCGTTCAGCTTCAGCGCCGCGGCCGTGATCGCCACGCCCGCGCCGTCGTCGATGGCACCCGTACCCAGGTCCCAGCTGTCCAGATGGCCGCCGATGACGATGACCTCATCCGGTGCCTCACGACCCCGCACTTCGCCGATGACGTTCTGGCTGAGGCTCTGCCGCGTGAAGCCGGCCGAGGAGAACAACCGCATCCGCACCGGCGCGTCGGTCAGTCGGATCAGGCGACGCAGCTGGTCCGCGTCGGGCGGGCTCATGGCGAAGGCAGGGATGGTCCCCTCCCCCACCCGCGTCGCCCCGGTATGGGCGAAGCGATGATCGTGGGTGCCCAGCGAGCGCAGCACATAGGCGACGGCCCCGCGCCGGGCGGCCTCCGTCGGCCCCTGGCCGCGAATGGGGGAGGTCGCGCCATAGCCCCGGCCGTCCTGGGCCTGAACCGTGTCCTGCAGAACGACGGCGATCTTGCCCGTCAGCGACCCTTCCGGCTGGTCCAGGAGTTGCTGATAGGTCTCGAAGATGACCGCCTCGCCCTCGATGCCCTCGGCCGGCGTGGCGATGGAGCCACCCAGCGACACCACCGTCAGGGGCTGGGGAAAGGGCGACAGGATCTCGACCCGCGCCTCGCCGCGCTCCCACAGCGCCAGCGGAAAGGTCTCGATCGAGACGTTGTCAAAGCCCATCGCCCGAAACGTCTCGGCCCCCCAGCGGGCCGAGGCCTGTTCCGACTCCGACCCCGCCAGCCGCGGCCCGAACCGCGTGGTCAGCTCCGACACCAGCGAATAGCCGACGTTGGCCTGCAGCGCCCGGTCGCGCAGCTGCTCGGCCTCGGCGATGGTACGCGCGTCCTGCGCCTGGGCGGCACCGGCGAGGACCGATAGGCCCATAAGAAGTGACAGGGCGGGCAGGCGAACAGACATGGGACGGCTCCGGAAACAGGCGCGAACCCTAACGGCCCGTGGCCGGGACGCAAGCTGGCGGCACCGACGCCGTCAGGCCGCCCGGGCGACGTCCTTGGCCAGCCGCGCCTCATGGGCCGCGCCCCAGATCGCCATGGCTTCCAGGATGGGCGTCAGGCTGCGCCCGAGCTCCGTGAGCGAATACTCCACATGCGGCGGCACGACCTGGAACACGCGCCGCTCCACCACCCCGTCAGCCTCCAGGGCGCGCAGATGCGCCGTCAGCATGCGCTGGGTGATGCCAGGGATCAGTCGCCGCAGCACATTGAACCGGGCCGGCCCCTGGCCGAGGTGGAACAGGATCAGCGCCTTCCACCGGCCCCCGACGATGCCGATGGTCGTCTCCACCGGGCAGTGGTTCGGATCGCTCAGGGTTGGGGCGGGTGCCCGGACGGTATCCAAATCGATACTACCTTCTCAAACTGTGCGTACTGGCGACAGGCGAGCCTAGTCCTTTTCTGGGGACCTCCACAACACGGAGACACCCCATGACTATCGCCGTCCTCAGCGCCACAGGCGCACAGGCCCGCGCCATCGCCGACCGGCTGGCCCGGGATCATGATGTCGTTCGCCTGTCGCGAGCGGCCGGAGCTGGCCTCTCGCCCGTCGACACCGGTTCGGAGGATGATCTGGTCCGCGCCCTGGAAGGCGCGCGCGCCGTGGTTCTGACCTCGCCGCTCGACTATCGGCCGGGCGTCCGGATCGGCCTGGCCGAACGCGTCACGCGGGCCGCCGAGCGCGCCGGCGTGAGGCGACTGGTGCTGAACCTGGCCGCAGCCGTGCCGGCGGACAATCCGCGCCCCGTCGCCGAGGACCTGAGGCAGATCCGCGCCGTGATCCAGTCGGGAGCGACTCCGTGGACGGTCGTCCAGCCCACCGCCTACTTCGACAACTTCCTGGCCCCGTGGGCCCTGCCCGCCATTGTCGGCGACGGTGTGATCGCGTCGCCGGCCCCTGCCGATGCGCGCATCAGCTACATCAGCCACGCGTCTCTCGGCGATTTCGTCGCCGGTGTCATCGACCGGCCAGCGTCCGTGGGGCAGACCTACGACATCGGCGGGTCAGAGGCCCTCAGCGGCCAGGCGCTGGCCGACATCCTCAGCGCCCCGGTCGGACGACCCCTCACCTATCAGGCGCTGGACCTGGATCAGTTCGCCGCCGGGCTCAACGCCGCCTTTGGCGCACCGACCGGCGACGACGTGGCCGACATCTATCGCCATCTTTCGGAACGACCCGATGCTTTGGCCCGGGACACCTCGCCCTGGACCGAAATCGGCGTCGAACCCGAGTCGGCCGCAGCCTGGGCCGCGCGCCAGACCTGGCGGCTGGCCTGAGATCAGCCCTCGGCGGCGATCTCGCTGTTCTGGAAGTAGGGCTCGACCACGCCCTGCAGCTTGATCGTCAACTGGTTGCCCTTGCGGTCGACGGCCTTGCCGGCCGCAAGGCGCACCCAGCCCTCCGACACACAGTATTCGTCGACGTTGGTCTTCTCCTCGCCCTTGAACCGCACGCCCACGCCGCGCGCGAGCACATCGGCGTCATACCAGGGGCTGGCCGGGTTGACCGAGAGGCGGTCGGGGGGCGTGTCGG
>JADCBH010000105.1 GCA_020253595.1 Brevundimonas sp. | reverse complement strand
GGCGACGTGGCGGGTCGCACTTGGCTACCGGTTCTAGGGCTCTGTGTAGCCGCGTGGTGACAATGTCCATCGGGGCGACTGTTTTCAGCAGGGAGGAGAAGTTCGGAGGGGGCCGGCGGGCGCGGGTTGTCGCAAACGCGCGATCGGAGGCACCGGAACAGCCCTGCGGAGGCGTTGGAATTCCTGGCGCGCCTTAAGCGCGTCCGGGGAGGGCAGATGACATCAAGGCGTGCCGTTCTCTCGGTGGTGCAGACGTTTGGGCTCGCCTTGTTGCCGACCCATGCGGCGGCGCAGTCGTCCGGGGAAGCAGGAGGCTCTCAGGGGGCTGTGGCTGAGATGGCCAGATCCCATGAGCCGGCCTCGCCCCGCCGCCGAACTCGACACTCCGCACGATCTCTGTGGGCGGTGCAGAAAGAAGCTTCTGGATCGTACAGCCTCCGTCGACGCTTCGCCCTGCGCCGGTGCTGTTTGTGCTGCACGGCGGATCGACGGGCGACGCACGGGTCACGTTTCGCTATCGCTTTCAGGACCTCGGCGCACGCGATGGCGTAGTAACGGTGCATCCCAATGGCGTTGGCGAGGGCTGGAATGATGGCCGCGGCACCCAATTCCTGCTTGCTCGCGGGGGTGCCCCGGACGACGTCGCGTTTTTCCGGGCCATGATTGATGCTCTGGTTCTTGAGAGAACGGCTGAACCAAAGCGCATCTATGTCACCGGAGGGTCAAATGGCGGCATGATGACCATGAGGCTTGCCTGGGACTCGAAGAAAACCAGAACCGATGAATAAATGGTGAAAAAATGAGAAATTCGAATTCAATGCATGGATGTTCTGCCGCTAGACGAGCCACTCGTCTCGTGGCTCTCTTGGCGGTGGCTGCGACGACGGTGGCTGCATGTTCTGCGACGGCATCTTCACTGGAACTTGCCCAGTCGACTCCCTCATCTGAGCGACGCATTGAAGAAATAACCATCAGGGTGCGTGATGGCCGCACGCTACGCGCAGTCGTTTCGACACCCGGAGCGCCTGGTCGATACCCGGTTCTTGTCTCTGTTCATGGTGGTCAGGGAGATCGTCCTGTCGAAGTGATGCGAGATGTTGCAGCGCCCGATTCTGATAGTCCAACTGTACAAATGTTCAATAGGCAAAACTGGATCATCGTTGGACCCGACTTCAGAAATACGTGGCTGGGTGCCGAGGAAACAGACATCGTTGATGCCGTCGAATTTGCCCGTCAGCTGCCAAACGCAGACCCCGAACGGGTCGCCATTTTTGGAGGAAGTAACGGCGGTAGGCTGTCCCTGATGGCATCCATCATGGCACCCCAATCGGTGGGCTGCGTCGTGGCCGGCTCTCCGTTTATGACAAATCCTGTCCTCTTCTTCGAGGGCGACCCAACGCAACCGCCGTGGTCTACAGCGTCGGCGAGCGCGCGAGCATGGATGTCGGCCGCACGGCAGCGACTGCGCCCCATTGTGAGCCGAAGTGCCCAAGCGTCTTCCTTGTCAATGCAAGATTTCCTGCGGGCCCACTCTGTCGAAGAAAATGCCGAACGCATTCAGGCGCGGGTCCTCTTGCTTACCAGCCGCGCAGACGAGCAAGTGCCGCATGAGTTTGTCCAAGGATTGATTGATCAGCTTATGGCTGCAGGAAATCCGGCCGAGGTTTTGACAGTCGATCAAAGCCTGCATGGATTTTATTGGGGACGCGATGGCGATTTTGGGGCCCGCTCGGGACGAGGAGAAAGAACGCCTGGCCAGTTGGAAGAAGAGGCGCTCGTAAGGCAACGAGCGCTCACGTTTCTCAACCAATGCCTTGAGGAGTAGCGAACGTGCCATTGTTCGGGTCTCGAGGCAAAGGGCGGCGCGGCAAAGGACCTGCCGCTCCTGGGGGCGGGCTGACGGAACATCCGTGGCAGGTAGCGCCAACGCCCACCAGGACGGTCCTTACCGCTCTAGCCGCTTACCCGGAGCGTACAGCATTCCAAATGGGCTCGGAGAGCCTGACCTACCGCGCGACACTCGATCTCATAGGACGCATGCAAGGCGCGATGGCCCGATTCGGGGTCGGGCCTCGAGATGTTGTCGCGGGACTGTCCAGCAATCGCGTTGAAGCATGGTGCGCCGGGGTCGCGGCGCAAGCGCTTGGTGCCATCATCACGCCCTTACATCCTCTGGGATCCCTACAGGACCACATTGCCCAGATAGAGGACACAGAAGCATCCTTTCTGGTCGTGGATGTTGATCGTTATCGAGAGCGTGCGGGACAACTCGCCGAGGCTGTGTCACTCAAGAAGATACTGACACTAGGGAAAGCGAGACTGGGGAGTGATTTGCTCGACGCCGCTTATGCAAGCGCTTACTCGGCAATTGATCTCTCACAAATAGGCGATGTCGCTGCGCTGAATTATACTGGCGGGACCTCTGGTCGTGCAAAGGGCGTTGTAAGGACACATCGCGAGTTATCAGCAGGCACGGCTTGTATTCTCGCGAATTTCCCGCTGCCGAGAACGCCGAGGTTCTTGGCTGTTGCGCCTATTACTCACATGGCCGGCTTGTTCGTCGCGCCGGTGCTGGCGCGAGGGGGGACGGTTGACCTGATGGCGTCATTCTCCCCAAATGGCGTCGTCAAACGTATTCAAGACAACAGGGTGAATTTCACGATTCTCGTTCCCTCCATGATTTATGCCATGCTGGATGATCCCTCCTGGAGCCGCGAACATGTTCGCTCTCTCGATCTATTGGTCTACGGAGCATCTCCGATTTCGCCGACAAGGCTATCGGAGGGGCTGGAGCGATTTGGGCCTGTTTTTTTCCAACTCTATGGGCAAACGGAGTGCTTTGTCATTTCAGCGCTTGGGTTTGATGATCACGATCTCCATAGACCCCATCTCCTGGCCTCTGCCGGGCGGCCAATGGTCGAGTGTGATGTCAGTATCAGATCCGACGAGGCGCGAGAAGTCGCTCCCGGGCAACGCGGAGAGATTTGCGTGCGGGCTCCCTATGCAATGCGGGGATATTGGAAACAGCGAAGTGCGAGCGAGGAAGTGCTTAGAGACGGTTGGGTTCACACTGGCGATGTGGCGTGGCGGGATGAGGAGGGTCGCATTTACATTGTAGACCGCAAGAAGGATCTTATCGTATCCGGCGGGTTCAATATCTATCCTCGTGACGTGGAGAATGCT
>JADCBH010000104.1 GCA_020253595.1 Brevundimonas sp. | reverse complement strand
TGCCGGTCGCCGAAGCGCCCGCTCCCGCGATCACCCGCACGCGTCCGCGCGCCAGCGCCACGGTGCGTTCGACCAGCGCCTTGTGCTCTTCGGTTGTCAAGGTAGCGCTCTCGCCCGTCGTGCCCACGGGAACCACGCCGTGCACGCCTGCGGCGATCTGCCGTTCCAGCAGGGCTTCAAACGCGGCCTCGTCCACGTTTCCGTCACGAAGAGGTGTGATCAGGGCGGTGATCACGCCCTTGAACAAAGGGGCGGTCATTGGAACAGTCAGGCCTTGCGTGGGGAACGGGCGATTGTCGCCCGCTAGAGAGCGCGAGAGGGTAGGTTGCCGGGGTCGCCCCCGCAACTGTCACGAATGGGGATCGGACACTTCATGCTAGCCATCAGCCTTGCGGCCCTCCTCGCCGCGCTCGCGCCGATTCCCCAGACGACGGCCGATCTGAACCGTCAGGGCACGCCCTACCTGCAGTCCGGGACGATCGTCCCGACAGCGGGCTATCAGCCCCGCGTGCTGAACGAAGCGGATACAGCGCTGTTCCGCCAGGGCCTTGCCGCGGCCCGCGCCCGCGATGTGGCGGGCACCCGAAACGCCATCGCCTCCATCGGTGATCCCACGGCCAGGAAACTGGTCGAGTGGGCCCTGATCGACACCTCTGCAGAGATGCTCTCGTTCGCCGAGCTGTCCGACGACGTGCGCGGCATGCAGGGCTGGCCCCGCGAAGAGGCCCGGCTGTCGGCCGGCGAGCGCGCGCTGGACCGCGCTGGCGTCGGCGCGGACGCAGCCCTTGTCTTCTTCGGCGATCGCCGCCCGGTGACGGTCGAAGGGGCCATCGCCCTGGCCGACGCCTGGGAACAGCGCGGCCGCTCCGCCGAAGCCCGCGCCCTGATCGGCGAGTGGTGGCGTACGCGCAGCTTTGATGCGGCCGTGCAGACGCGGATCCTTGGCCGCTGGGGCACCTGGCTGACGCAGGCCGATCACGAGGCCCGGCTGAATATGCTCTTGCTCGGCCCGCATGGTCCGGCCACCCGCGCCATGGTCAGCATGGTCTCGCCCGAGCGTCAGACCATCGCCAATGCGGCGATGACGCTGCGCACGGCCTACAGCCCCGACGCCGTCGTCGCCAACCTGTCCCCGTCCCAGGCGCTCGATCCCGTCATCGCCTTCGAACGCGCCCGTATCCTGAGGGCCGCGAGCCGCGAATCCGAGGGCTTCGCCGTCCTGTCCGCCCTGCCGTCTGCGCCGCTGCATCAGGAGGGCCAGGACAGCCTCTGGTCCGAACGCCGCAACTACTTCATCGACGCACTCGAGCTGCGCGAATGGCGCGCGGCCTATAACGCCATGGCGGGCCATGGCTTCCCGTCGGGTGAGCGCAAGGTAGATGCCGAGTTCTTCGCCGGCTGGGTCGCCCTGACCAAGCTAAACGATCCCGTGCGCGCGGCAGGCCACTTCGAGACCCTGCGCCAGTCCTCCCAGACGCCCATCACCCAGGGCCGTGCCCTGTACTGGCTGGGCCGTGCGGCCGAGGCCCAGGGCGACAGGGCCTCGGCCCAGAACTACTATTCGGCCGGCGGTCGCCATATCCAGACCTTCTACGGCCAGCTCGCGGCTGAGAAGGCCGGCGTCACCACCCTCACGCTGCCCGCTGACCCCGCCATCACCGACGCCGACCGCGCCCGCTTCGAGGCCAGCGAACTCGTCCGCGCGGCCCGGATCCTGGGCGAAACCGGCGAGATGAGCCTTTATCGCGTCTTCGCCTACCAGGCCGACGACGTCTTGCCCGGAGCAACCGACCTTGCGCTGCTCATGGACATGACGCGGGGCTACGGCGACGGCTTCGCAGCCATGATGGTCGGTCGCGCCGCCAGCCAGCGTGGCTTCCTGATGCCGGAGCGCCAGTACCCCATTCGCATCCCACCGGAAGTCCCGGGTGCCGCTCCGCTCGCCTTCACCCTGGCCATCACGCGCCAGGAATCGAGCTTCGATCCCCGTGCCCGCTCCTCGGCTGACGCGCGCGGCATGATGCAGTTCCTGACCTCTACTGCCCGCGGCGTGGCGCGCCGTCTGGACATGCCTTACTCAGCCGACCGGCTCTGGGACCCGGACTACAACATGGTGCTCGGCAGCTATCACCTTGGCGAGCTGACGGCCCAGTTCCAAGGATCGATGCTCCTGACCACCGTCGGCTACAACGCCGGCCCGGCGCGTGCGCCCCAGTGGGTGGCGCGCTGCGGCGATCCGCGCGGCGGCGTCGCCGGAGGCGGCATCGACCCGGTCGACTTCATCGAGTGCGCCCCCTTCACGGAGACGCGCAACTACATGATGCGGGTCATGGAGAACATGGCGGTCTACAAGGCCCGCCTGAACGGCGGCTCTGCTCCGCTGACAACCTCACAGGACATCGCTCGCGGCTCGAACGGACCCAGGGCCTATGCGCCCTGAGCCCTTTGGCTCAGCGTCGGATCAAGCCCGAGAATATGGCGTCGAACTGGGTCCGAACGAGCAGGTCGCGTTCGACCCAGTCGAAGTACGGCTTCGTGATGACAATGGAAACGATCCCATGCGCGGCGGCCCATAGCGCCTGGGCCGAAGCCCGAACGTCACCGTTCAATCGGCCTTCCGCCTCCACGGCGGCAACCACAGCTTCGAAAGACCGGTAAAGCTCCGCACCCAGCATCTGCGCCGCGCTCTCCGCCCCTTCCCGGGCCTCCGTCGGCCGCGTCAGATAGATCAGCCGATAGGCATTGGGGTTGGCGAACCCGAACTCGACGTAGGCCTCGATCAGACGCCGCAGACGCACTTCCGGGGCGACGTCGGCCGCGATGACGTCAGCGTTGGCCTCCTTCAGCCTCTCGAACGCGCTCCGGCAGATCTCATGGAGGATCTCGCTCTTCTCGGAGAAATGCATGTAGAGGGCAGTCGACGACAGCCCGACCTCGTCGGCGATCTTCCGGATCGTCGCTCCCTCGTAGCCGACCTCGACGAAAATCTTCTCCGCCGCCCCCAGGATTTCAGCGCGCCGAGCGTGCCCCTCCCCCTTCGGCTTGCGGGTGGACCTTACAGGGGTATCTCGGAGGATCGGCGATACGGACAAAGGCCGCTTCCAGACAGTTTGGCGACAGCGCGCCGGGCCCCACTTTCATAGCGCCATTGCCGAGCCAAACCCAAGCACTTGCTGGTTGTGTGAGGCCGCGCTAGCCATTCAGAGTGGAGGGCCAACGAAACGGACATCGCGAGCCGCCGACGGCATACGAGGAGTACGCCGCCCGGCTTGCCCCTTCATGGGGTCAGTTCATTGTATGGAGTGCCGGAGCCGGGGGACTGTTGTGGGCCCTGGTCGCAGACTTCGAACTCACGCTGATCCTGATGATCTTC
>JADCBH010000103.1 GCA_020253595.1 Brevundimonas sp. | reverse complement strand
GGGCCACCTTGGCCGCGCCGATGCGGCGAGCGAGGAACTTGGACGTCTGGACATAGAGCGTCCCGACCTCGGCGCGCTCGGCATCGTCCAGGACCGGCAGGTTGATCGCGCCAGGGATGTGGTCGTGAGCGAACTCCGACGGGCTGCGGACATCGATGATGGCGTCGAAGCGGGCGCGCGCCTGGAGCGACAGGTCGTCGGTGCGGCGGATCAAGCGACCCGCACCCCGGCGCCCTCGACCACCCGGCCGACGATTTCGGCGGCCTCGAAGCCCGCGGCGCGCACCTGGGCCAGCACAGCCTCGGCCTGATCGGCGGCGACGCTGACCAGAAGCCCGCCCGAGGTCTGGGGATCGGTCAGCAGGTCCCGCCGCCAGTCCGGCAGGTCAGCGGGCAGATCGACGCCCTCGCCATAGCTGGCCCAGTTGCGGGTCGAGGCACCGGTGCGAACCCCGTCGCGAACAAGAGCCTCGACGCCGGGCAGAAGCGGAACGCAGCCTGCATCGATCTCGATGCCCAGCCCCGAGCCCCGGGCCATCTCAAGCGCGTGGCCGAGCAAGCCAAAACCGGTGACATCGGTCAGGGCGTGGACGGCTTCGACCTCGGCCAGGTCTGCCCCGATGCGGTTCAGTCGCGTGGTGGAGGCGATCAGGGCGGCATAGCCCTCCGTATCCAGCCGTCCCTGCTTGTAGGCGGCGCTCATCACGCCCACGCCCAGCGCCTTGGTCAGGATCAGGACGTCGCCGGGCCGGGCGCCGCGATTGGTCCGCACGCGGTCGGGGTGGACGAGGCCCAGCGCGACCAGGCCGTAGATGGGCTCGACGCTGTCGATGGAATGGCCGCCCGCGACCGGCACGCCCGCCTCGGCGCAGACCGAGGCCCCCCCCGCCAGGATCTTGCCGATGGTTTCGGGCGAGAGGACGTTCACCGGCATGCCGACCAGCGCCAGCGCCAGGATCGGCCGCCCGCCCATGGCATAGACGTCCGACAGGGCGTTGGTCGCCGCGATCCGGCCGAAGTCGAAGGGATCATCGACCACCGGCATGAAGAAGTCCGTCGTGGCCACCAGCGCCTGATGATCGTTCAGCCGCCAGACCGCGGCGTCATCCGAGGTCTCGGTCCCGACCATGAGGTCGGAGAAGGCCGCCGCCTGGGGCATGGCCGACAGGATGTCGCGCAGCACCTGCGGCGACAGCTTGCAGCCGCAGCCGCCGCCGTGGGCGAGAGACGTCAGGCGGGGTTCGACGCTCACTGGAAGTACTCTGATAGGGAGAGGACCCGATCGGAGAGGCTGGACCGGTCTCGTACAAGGGCCGCGAAAGCATCATCGGCGGTCAGGAGCTGACAGTCGCGCTCGATTGCGAGGGCCAGGAAAAGGCAGTCCTGGATCGAATGACGCAAGGTCATCGCCAACTCGAAGCCGCCTCGGAGAAGCGGAGGCGTAGCGGCGTCGCTGACCGGGGCCGCGTCCATCACGCCGAGATAGTATCGGCCTTCCTCAACCGTCACCTGCTTCATCGCTACGGCCCGGCGGATGCCGTTTGCCGCCTCCACCCGCCAGAAATCCGGCGCGATCAGAGAGAGCGTTAGGGCCCGCTTGGCCAGGCCGGTTCCCGGCTCATGCAGGACCCACTTCAAGGCGACGGATGTATCGACGACGATCACTGCTCGTCGCGCATTTCACGGACGACCACTTCCGACGGCGTGAACGTGCGCCCCGCCTGCTGTTCGTGGATCGCCTCGATCTGGGCCAGGAATCGTTTGACCTTCTCCAGGCGCTCCGCTTCCAGAACCTCTTCGAGCAGGGCGCGATGCTCGGCTTCGACGCTGCGCTGGTTCGCCGCTGCGCGCGCCTTCAGGGCGTCGACCGTCTCTTCTCTGACGTTCCGGACGAGCAACTGAGCCATGGAGGAACGATATCACATGCTAGCGTCAGCCTCAATCCAACCTTGCCCTCCCTCGCGTCAACGCCTGTAAAGTGAGGCTTGCCCCTATGGAGACCGCGCCATGATCATCGTCCATCACCTGAACAACTCCCGCTCCCAGCGCGTGCTGTGGCTGCTGGAGGAGATGGGCGTGGAGTACGAGGTCAAGCGCTACGAGCGCGACGCCCAGACCCAGCTGGCTCCCCCGGAACTGCGGGCCATCCACCCGCTGGGCAAGTCGCCGGTCATCCAGGACGGCGACATCCTGGTCGCCGAGACCGGGGCTATCGTCGAATACCTGCTGGAGACCCGGGCGGGTCACGGCCTGAGGCCTCAGCCCGGCACGGCGGACGGGCGGCGCTTCACCTACTGGCTGCACTATGCCGAAGGGTCGGCCATGACGCCCCTGCTGCTCAAGCTGATCTTCTCCAGCCTGCCCAAGCGGACGCCGGGACTGATCCGACCAATCGTGGGGGCGGTCGCAGGCAAGGTGCAGACCAGCTTCATCGACCCCCAGATCGCCAGCCATACCGCCTATTGGGAAGCCGAGCTGGGCAAGTCCGCCTGGTTCGCCGGTGACCGGTTCAGCGCCGCCGACATCATGATGAGCTTTCCGCTCGAGGCCGGGGCCAGCCGCGTGCCCTATGGCCCGGACAAGCCGCGACTGAAGGCCTTCCTGACCGCAATTCACGCCCGCCCGGCCTATCAGCGGGCGCTGGAGCGGGGCGGGCCCTACGCCTACGCCTGACGCCCTGGCAGGCCGTTGAACCCCGAAGGAGCCGGCGCGTTCAGACGCCCATGCGTCTTCGAACGGTTCATATG
The DNA here is from genome assembly GCA_020253595.1 of Brevundimonas sp. Classification (GTDB taxonomy): domain Bacteria; phylum Pseudomonadota; class Alphaproteobacteria; order Caulobacterales; family Caulobacteraceae; genus Brevundimonas. The sequence goes on along the minus strand of JADCBH010000103.1, from coordinate 3,778 downwards.
TCTATCGCCCTGGCTGCGGCCATCCTGCTGATGATGGCTTTCATGGCGGCGGGCGCTGTCCTCGTCTCGAGGCTGTCCGCACTGCTGGCTGCGGGCCTGGTCGCCTGGATCGCCTATCGTGTGGCGCGCAACGTCCTCGCGCGCCGCGGTGCCGACGCGGCCCTGTCTCACGGGCGTCAATCAAGCGTGCCATAAAGACAGGTCAACAGCGGGCAGAAAACCGCAGTCTTGAGTTTGGCGGGCGAGTGGCCTAGCCTCTTCGGCCTGTCGCGTACGCCCAGCGACCGAGTGTTCCTCCCGTACGTCTCTCTTTTCAGTCCCTTCCGGATACCCGGGCGGCATAACAAGAAAACCCACGCCACATGGAAAAAGTGCCCATGACGTCCGAGGGCTATCGCACCCTCGACGCTCAGCTGAAGCAATTGAAGTCGGTGGAGCGGCCCAGCGTGATCGCCGCCATCTCCGAAGCGCGCGAGCACGGCGACCTGTCCGAGAACGCCGAATATCATGCCGCCAAGGAGCGTCAGGGCTGGATCGAGGGCCAGATCGCCGAGATCGAGGACCGCATCAGCCGCGCCCAGGTCATCGACGTGACCAAGCTGTCCGGCGACCAGGTCAAGTTCGGCGCCACGGTCACCGTGGTCGATGAGGACACCGAGGAAGAGGGGCGCTACCAGATCGTCGGCGAGCACGAAGCCGATGTGAAGCAGGGCAAGATCTCCATCGCCTCGCCGATCGCGCGGGCCATGATCGGCAAGGAAGTGGGCGACGTGGTCGAGGTGAACACCCCCGGCGGCGTCAAGGCCTACGAAATCCTCAAGGTCGAGTGGAAGTAGGGGCCAAACCCCTCTCCATCCGCGTCGTCACAGACGGCCGGGCGGGCATCGAGAACCAGGCCCTGGGTCTGGCTGAGGCCGTCGCCCGGTTGACCCCCGCCCTCATGAAGGTCTGCCGCGTGGGCTGGAGGCCGGTTTTCGACTGGCTGCCCGCCGACCTCAAGACGCCGGCCATGCTGGACCCGGCGTCGGACGCGCCCTTCCCCGCTGGTGAAGAGCCATGGCCTGATCTCTGGATCGCGGCCGGCCGCGCCAGCCTGCCCCTGTCGCTCATGGCCCGCCGACGCAGCGGCGGGCGCACATTCGTGGTTCAGGTTCAGGACCCCCGTCTTGACCCGGGGCGGTTCGATCTGGTCGTCGCCCCCGCCCATGACGGCCTGTCTGGCTCAAAGGTCGTCTCCATCACCGGATCCCCGCACCGGATCACGCCCGAACGGCTGGCCGAGGCGGCTCCAGCGTTCGCCGCGCAATTCGAGCCCCTGCCGCGACCCCGGGTCGCCGTGCTGATCGGGGGGCGGTCCAGGGCCTTCGACCTGACCCCGGACCATGCGACAGCGCTGGCAGACGGCATCGCGGCGGCGGTCGAGGCCGAGGGAGGGTCGCTGATGCTGACCTATTCCCGGCGCACGCCCGAAACGGCGAAGGCGGCCATGACGGACCGTTTGGCCGCCCTGCCCGGCCTGATCTGGAACGGAGAAGGACCCAACCCGCTGTTCGCCATGCTCCATTTCGCTGACCAAATTCTGGTCACCGAGGACAGCGCCAACATGGCGGCCGAGGCCGCATCGACCGGAAAGCCGGTCCATATCCTGCCGATGGTGGCGCTGAAACCGCCGGGCAAGTTCGCCAGACTGCAGGCCGACCTGACCGCCCGGGGAGCCGCCCGGCCCTTCGACAGGCGGCTGGACACGTGGCGCTACGAACCGCTCGCGGAGACCGAACAGGCCGCGCAGGCGGTGCTCAGGGCAATGACGACAGGTTAGTCGCCGCCGCCACCGCCGCCATCCCCACCGCCGCCGTCCGAGCCACCGTCGTTGTCGCCGTGGGTGCCCTTGCCGCCGCTGCGGCCGCCACCTCCGCCATCAACCAAAAAGGGAAATGGCGTCCCGTCGCCGCCATCACGGCTGTCGCGCGCGTCCCGCTTCTTCTTCTCGCCGGCGTCCAGCAAGGCGCCGATCACCACACCGGCCACCAGACCCACGGCGATGCCGATGGGCAGATTGCCCAGGACCACGCCCAGCCCCGCGCCAATGGCCACGCCTGCGGCAATGCCGATGCCGATAAAGCTGCGTCCCGACATGATCTCTGTGTCTCCCTGCACCCCGATCGCGAACCGGACATCGCATCATCGGGAATCAGAGCCTAGATAGAGATCATGAGCAGTCCTCGCACCACCCGCGTCGCCATCATCGGTTCCGGTCCTGCCGGCTGGACCGCCGCCATCTATGCCGCGCGCGCCAGCCTGAACCCGATCGTCATCGCCGGCATCCAGCCCGGCGGCCAGCTGACCATCACCACGGACGTCGAGAACTATCCCGGCTTTGCCGAGACGATCCAGGGCCCGTGGCTGATGGAGCAGATGAGGGATCAGGCCCTGCACGTCGGTACCGAGGTCATCGAGGACATCGTCGTCTCCGCCGATCTGTCGAAGCGGCCCTTCCACCTGAAACTCGATTCGGGAGCCGAGCTGCTGGCGGAGACGGTCATCATCTCGACCGGTGCCCAGGCCAAGTGGCTGGGGCTGGAGTCGGAGGCAAGGTATCAGGGGTTCGGCGTTTCGGCCTGCGCGACCTGCGACGGCTTCTTCTATCGCGGCAAGGAGGTCGTGGTGGTGGGCGGCGGCAACACCGCCGTCGAGGAAGCTCTGTTCCTCACCAACTTCGCCTCGAAGGTGACGGTGGTCCATCGCAAGGACGAGTTCCGGGCGGAAAAGATCCTGCAGGATCGTTTGTTCGCCAATCCGAAGATCGAGGTGGTCTGGGACCATCAGGTCGATGAAATCCTCGGCCAGAGCGACGGCGTCGCGTCCAACGTCACCGGAGTGCGCCTGAAGCACGTCAAGTCGGGCGACCTGCACGAGCGGCCGTGCGACGGTGTGTTCATCGCCATCGGCCACGCGCCGTCGTCCGAGCTGTTCCTGGGCCAGCTGGAGACCAAGTCGGGCGGCTATCTGGTGGTCAAGCCCGGCACGACACAGACCAGCATCGAAGGCGTCTATGCCGCCGGCGATGTCACCGACGACGTCTATCGCCAGGCCGTGACGGCGGCCGGCATGGGCTGCATGGCCGCGCTGGAGGTCTCACGCCTTCTTGCCGAGGAAGATCACGCCCGGGCGCATCACCCGATCAGCCACCGCGAGGCCGAGAAAATCGGCGCCTGGTGAGGGCCTAGCCTCAGGACGCGGGCCGACCGACCTCCTCGACCTCCATCGTCACCACGCCGGGAGGCGGCAGTGACGGCGCGCTCGGTGCCGGGGCCTCGAAGGCAGCGAGGCGGGCGTTGATCTCGGCGATCTGTTCGGCCGTGGCGGGACGGCGTCCACCGAGGCTGGCGACGCCGACGACGCGGGTGTGGCCATCGATCTCGACCGTGCGCAGGTTCATGCCCCCACCCGCCAGGATCTCGGCGTCACTGGCGCCGATATCGGAGGCCAGCTGAAGCTCGGGAGACGGCAGCCGCGGCCGGGCGAAGCGGGCTTCGTCGATGACCGGTTCATTGCCGGAATAGCGCTGCTGGAACGCCGCCGTCTCTCCGGCCAGACCTTTCCAGCGATAGAAGATGTGAGCCCCGATCTGGGTGATCTTGGCCAGGGTCGGCGACCACCACGGGTGAACGTAGTCGGCGTGATAGTGGGTCGCGGTGCCGACTTCGCTGGCGACATGACCGGCCAGCGCCCGCTCCGCCACCACCCGCGCCCGGTCCCAGGCCCAGCCGACGGGTTG
>JADCBH010000102.1 GCA_020253595.1 Brevundimonas sp. | reverse complement strand
CGCGGCGCGAACTCGGCCACGCTCAGGCCGCTCGCACGCTGCACGTCGAGGGCTTCGGCGTACCACGCCGCCAATGCGCCGCGGCCGGCAGGCCGTGGTCCAACGTCGATTCTGCGCATGTCGCCAACTTGGCGGTCGCGCGCGCGGGATCCGTGGGCGGCTTGCGGTGCCGTCGGACGCTTACGGAAGGGCCGGTTTGCGCCCTCCGCGGCGCCCGGGAGGGGGTCCCTTTTCAGACTGCCGCGGGGTCCCTTTTCATGTTGCCGTTGCCAGAGGTCGAGCACCTCGAGCAGTTCTTTGTATTCGGGCGTGTAGGTGAACGCGCCAACGTCTGCGTGATGGAGGAAGAGCTTCATGCAGTCCTTCGAAGGAACGTGCTGGCCAACGCGGCCGACAGTCGCCTCTCAGTCGTCATCCTCGTAAGCGTCCCAGCACCCCGGATGCGCGTACATCCGACAGTAGATCTCGAGCCTCGGCGAGGGCACGACGGCCTCGGCGAGGGGAACGCGCACCCCTCCCGGAAGCAGCAAGAAGCCTTGCTTGTTGGCTCCGTAGATGGCGCCCGCCACGCGGAACACATCAGCGAGGGCGATCTCCTCCGCGCGATCCTGCAGCCAGCCCACCCAGTCTTCGGACCTCTCGTCCCAGAGGCACCCCTCTCGCAGCCGTTGCCCCCACTCGTCGTCGTCCTGGCCGATCAGGATGCACTCGAGCAGGCCCGCCCCTTCCCTTTGCACCTCGACCTCCACGCAGCAGATGCCGTCCCGTGGAAGTTCCCGATCACTGCCCGGCATGAAGCGTGCGGCTACCAGTCTGGCTTTCATGGTTCGAGCTCGAGATTGGGGGATTGCGACCATGCGCATCCGGAGCAACCCCGGCCCAGTGTCGCGTGGAGGGATTCGTCGTCCAGAGGGCCGAGTGGCGCGGGGCGCAACAACGGGCCCTGCAAGGATTCGAACCTGCGATCAACGAGTCATAAGCGGCCGTGTTGCCGATAGTTAGGAACCTCCACCCCCACCCCAAAAGCAACAGTGCCAGTGCGGTGATGGCCGGACAGTTCAAGTGCCCCAACTCGTGCGGCAGCAAGGGCTACTGCCGACCCCGCCAACCCGGCCACGACGTGGGCTCCGCACGCCGCCACTGGCCGCCCTCGCCTCGCCCCGGGCTCGCGCCGCACCACCCGCAGTCGGGCCACCAGCGCGCCCACCAGGCCCCAGGAAGAAGCCGGTCAGCGTGGCCGGTTCGCCTTGATGTTCGCACCCGAACGAGGACTCATGGCCAGCACCGACGAGATTGCCGCCCTCAAGGCCCGCTACCCGCACGTCCGCGACCCGATCCTCGCCGCCCTGAACTTGCTGCTCACCGCCCCGAACATCACTGTTCCCGGGAATGCGCGCATTCGAGTTCTCGGACAGCACGGGCGTGGTCATTTGGGGAGTGTGGGCATTGACGGGAGGCCCTCAAGAAGAAGCGACACATGCTCAACCATGCGGATGCGCGCGTCGCTCTCTACATACCAGATAGTGGGGGGCTTCTTGCCAACGAGATCCCACCATGCCTGCATCGGAACTCCCCAACACAGCCATCTCTCTGACACTCCCTCTACATGCCGCTCCTCTCCCTCCGGCAGAATCAAGACTTTGACCACATTCCCTAGCGCAATACCCTGGACTTCTGCAAACACGCGCCGACACTCATCGCACTGCAAAGACCCAACTACGACAACCGCGGGGGCATGCAGAGCCTGCTTCTCGATCCACTCTTGCAATACCTCGCCTCCACGGCCCGACGAGCCAACACCAATAACAGCAGCAGTCGCCACGCACCCGAGGGAGGCAAGACCCCACACCCACCGCTTGCGAACACTCAAGCTCCTCGCACGACCCGCGCAGGCCAACAAGCCAAGCGCCGCGACCGCTCCGCTCACCCAACCCGGAACCATGATTGCCCCAAAGCAATTGCATCCATTCGAGCCCGGCCCAACGAGGTGGCCAAAATGAGCCCCGAGGAAAGCTCCAGAGGCGCCCGCGCCCCAAAGGCAACTTAGGGCCCGCCCCGATAGCATCAGAAGCAACAGGCCAATGGCACCTTCGAGGCTAACTAGCACCCATTGCCACACCAAGCCTTGTGGGATGCCACCGCCAAAGAAGAACGGGCTTCCGCGAGCCACCTTTGCCGTAGCAGCCATCAAGAGTAGTAGCCCATATAGCCGCACAAGCAGCGCTAACGAGCCTTCGCTAAAGAGACTCCTCATCGACCTCGCACCATTCTCACGGTCACCAAACCTGACTGCGGCTGAATCGTGAGCTTCTGCCGTCGCCAACCTGGGCTGTCGACGAGAACTTCGTGTGCGGCCTGCGCGAAGCAGTTCTTGAACACGAATCTCCCATTAGATTCAGAGCGGCACCAGATCCGCTGCCAGCTCACAAAATCCAGCCAAACACGGATGCCACCGACAGGTTGTTCATTATCATCTAGCAGAACACCCTCTATGCGCCCTCCCGCACTCAACCGAAAAGTGGCTGAGACCGACCTGAGGGAGCCGCGCGCTTCATCGGCAAACACCAACGTTCTTGACTCGGGCGCCATGTTTGGCGCCATGCATGTGACGCCGACTCTGCAACCAGCCCAATTGCCTCGGAGCGTACAGATGCCGTTCGCGTCGCTAACGCCCGCAACATGATTCACCTCCCACGTTTCTTCTTGTCGCACGGCATCATAACTCATTGCGCTGACTCGCTCCCCAATGATCACCGTCGCTCCCTCTAGCGCTCGCCCCCCTGCGTCAGTCACAACCACGAACGCTTCATCTTGCGCGATGCTGCATCGCAGCGTCAATTTGTCACCGCTATGTCGACTCGTAATGACAACCCCGGGGGAGGCGCAGTAGCCTCTCACACATGCTGTCAACAAAGTGGAGCTTGGGACCTCGATACGGGTGGCGCCATCATCCCCACAAGCTGCAAGCCGTATCAGGCCTTCTCCCAGTACCGGCATAACCATCACCTCCGAACCTGGAATGGGCTTGCCAGACTCCGCGTCTACAACCGCAAGATCCACAACCACCACATCCTTGGGAGTCAGGGCGAGCCGCGCGTCAACGCCCGCTTCGACTGTGACGGCACCACGTACATTGCCAACGGTCTCAGCGCGGACGTATAAAGCGTCCATTGGTATCTTCAATTGTGCACTTCCCGCAACCTCGACAATCTCCCTCCCAACCTCAACCGCGTTTGCATCCAGGAAATTAACGATTACAGGCAGCGGCTGCGCAGGGGACCAGCGCTCCAAGGTTACAGTCAGATTCGCAAGGGGACGCCGATTCCGCTCTGTCAAGTCATGCGCCTCGGGCTCTCGCCCTACGGGAGCAACCTCAATCCGCACAAGCGCCGCATTGTCCTCGACCACGCCCTGCGATGATGAATTCTTATTAGGTTCGAAAGATGAATCGAGAGGGGTAGCGGGCCACTCGCCCCAGCAACCAGAGGCAAACCCAACAATCCCCACACACAGTATCACTAGGAAAGCGAGTCCAACTAGACGAGAACCCCGTGTAGCAATTGTCACTTGGCACCGACCTCGATACTAATTTCGTGTAGCTCATGGTCGCCGTCGGCGAAATCTACTCTCAGACGACTTTCGACGACTCCGCGCTTCGGGGCGACGACCTCAGCGACCAGAATCGCAACATCGACCGGAACCTGCCACGGGGGCGTCGGGCAGGATACCCGCAGCACCTCGCTCGAGTCGGCAATCTTCAGTATCGGAGGCCGCTGCCTATATCCCTCTAGTGTAGTGCGCGAGAAATAGAGGTAATTCTGAAGAGGGCGCTGCGTTCGGCAGTCTGTCGAGGACAACCGATGCGAGTAGCTG
>JADCBH010000101.1 GCA_020253595.1 Brevundimonas sp. | reverse complement strand
GGAATGCCCTCGGTGATGCAGGTGATGAAGGGCACCTCGGCCTCGATGGCCTCGATGATGGCGTCGGCGGCCCCCGCCGGCGGAACGTAGATGACCGAGGCATTGGCACCGGTCGCGTCGCGGGCATCCGCGACCGAGGCGTAGATCGGCAGGGTCTCGCCGTGGCTTCCGGTCCAGTTCGTGCCGCCCTTGGTCGGGTGCACGCCCGCCACCATCTGGGTGCCGTAGTAGGCCAGCGCCTGTTCGGTGTGGAAGCCGCCGGTCTTTCCGGTCAGGCCCTGGACGATGATCTTGGTGTCGCGATTGACGAGGATGGACATGGTTTCGACTTCTGTTGAGAGGCAGGAGGATCAGAGATGATCAACCTGCGGCTTCATCCGTTGGCGACGTTGCAATCAAGGACCGAAGGTGATCCGAAACGAGTTGATCAGGAGTGATTTGGCGGCGCTCGCAGTAGCTCTGAACTGCCGACCAAACATCGTCTTCTAGGACGACTTCAATCGTTTCGAGCGCCATCACCCCACCGCCGCGACGATCTTCTGGGCGGCGTCGTCGAGGTCGTCGGCGGCCGTGATGGCCAGGCCGCTCTCGTTCAGGATCTTCTTGCCCAGCTCGACATTGGTGCCTTCCAGGCGGACGACCAGCGGAACCTTCAGGCCCACTTCCTTCACCGCGGCGACCACGCCCTCGGCGATGACATCGCACTTCATGATGCCGCCGAAGATGTTGACCAGGATGCCCTGGACGGCCGGGTCGGCGGTGATGATCTTGAAGGCCGCCGCGACCTTTTCCTTCGACGCGCCGCCGCCGACATCGCAGAAGTTGGCGGGTTCCTTGCCGTACAGCTTGATGATGTCCATCGTCGCCATGGCCAGGCCCGCGCCGTTCACCATGCAGCCGATGTTGCCGTCCAGAGCGACATAGGCGAGGTCCCATTCCGAGGCCTCGATCTCCTTGGCGTCTTCCTCGGTCTCGTCGCGCAGAGCCTTGATGTCCGGGTGGCGGAACAGGGCGTTGCCATCGAAGCTGACCTTGGCGTCCAGCACCCGCAGGCGGCCGTCGGTCATGACGATGAGGGGGTTGACCTCCAGCATCGCCATGTCGGTCTCAACGAAGGCCTTGTACATGATCGGGAACAGCGACTTGCCGTCCTCGGCCGCCTGACCATCCAGCTTGAAGGCGGCGTTGATCTTGGCCACGTCGGCGTCGGTGACCCCGGCTTCCGGGTCGATGACGATGGTCTGGATCTTTTCGGGGGTGTCGTGGGCCACGGCCTCGATGTCCATGCCGCCCTCGGTCGAGACGACGAAAGCGATGCGGCCGTACTGGCGGTCGACCAGCAGCGAACAGTACAGCTCGCGGGCGATGTCGGCGCCGTCCTCGATGTAGAGGCGGTTGACCTGCTTGCCGGCGTCACCGGTCTGGGCAGTCACCAGGGTGTTGCCCAGCATCTCCTTCGCATGGGCAACGACCTCTTCGATCGACTTGGCCAGGCGGACGCCGCCCTTGGCGTCAGGGCCGAGTTCCTTGAACTTGCCCTTGCCGCGGCCGCCCGCATGGATCTGGGACTTCACGACATAGAGCGGTCCGGGCAGCTGGCGGGCGGCGGCCTCGGCCTGGTCGACCGAGGTGATGGCAACGCCCTCGGCGACTGGCGCGCCGAAGCCCTTCAGGACCTGCTTGCCCTGGTATTCGTGGATGTTCATGGAGGACCGCCGAAGGCTGGGGAGAAGACGTTGCGGCGCTTATAGGCGGGCGGCGTCCGCGGGCGCAACCGCCGTCCCGTGAACGTCCGCCAGGAGCCGCTTCACCTCAGCATGGCGCGATCCGGTTCTGCAGTCATTGCAGAAATCTGCATCGTCGACGTAGCCGAAATCGCGCGTCCAGCCTCCGGCCGAATAGCCGAAATCACCGCGAACTAACCGCCCGCGTCAGTCGACCCAGTCGCGCCTCAGGCTGCGGGCCGAAATGAACAGCAGGATGGCCGCCAGCGCATAGAACCACTGCCCCACATACAGCGAATACCGCAGAGCCTCCTCGGCGAAGCGGGGCGTGAGATAATCCGATACGGCCCCCAGCAGATAGATCCCCAGCCCGATGCCGACGAGGTTGTTGATCAGCAGGAAGCTGGCAGATGCGGTCGAGCGCATGTGCGACGGCACCAGATGCTGGATCGCCGTGATGACCGGGCCGAGCCAGGCCAGCGACAGGGCCTGCGGGATCAGGAACAGGAAGAAGGCCAGCCACTTGTCCTCGACATTCATGGCGAGGAAGAACAGGGGTACGGCGATGATGAAGCCCACGGCCGGGACCATCGGATAGGCTGCCCGCTTGACGCCCTTGCCCAGTTTGTCGGCCAGCCATCCGCCCAGCCAGATACCGATCACGCCACCGAACAGGGCGATACCGGCCATGTACCAGGCCCGTTCGGCCCCATCCATGCCCAGGGAGCGCTGGAAGAAGCTGGGCAGCCAGAAGGCAGCCCCATAGCCATAGACCGACGAACAGGCGGCCCCGAACGACAGGAACCAGAAGCTGGGCTTCTTCAGGAGGATGGCCCAGACTTGGCCGAACGAGGCGGCCTGTTGCACCGGCGCGGGCGCGACGTTGACCGGAGCGTCAGCGGTGGGCTCGGCGCGGTCATAGCCGCCGCGGATCGGGTCACGCACGGTCAGCTTGAATATGGGGGCCAGAAGCACCCCTGCGAGACCCAGAATGATGAAGGCAGCGCGCCAGTCGATGGCGGCGGCGAGCAGACCGCCGAACAGATAGCCCAGCCCTGTGCCGATCGGCACGCCGAACGAATAGACCGCGAGCGCCCGGGCCCGCTGGGCCTTGGGGAAATAGTCCGAGACGAGGGAGTAGGACGGGGCCACCCCGCCCGCCTCGCCCACACCCACGCCCATGCGCGAGGCGAACAGGAAGGTGAAGCCGGTCGCGAGGCCGCACAGGGCCGTGAAGCCCGACCAGACCGCCAGCGAGGAGGCGATGATCGTGGTGCGGCTCATCCGGTCCGCCAGCCAGGCGATCGGCAGGGCGAATGTCGAGTAGACGATGGCGAAGGCCGGGCCACCGAGCAGCCCCAACTGGCCGTCAGTGAAATTCATCTCGGCCTGGATGTAAGGCGCGAGAATGGCCAGCACCTGCCGGTCAATGAAGTTGAAGGTGTAGACCACCATCAACATGCCCAGCGCATAGAAGCGATAGGCGGGTCGCTCGAGCGGGGTCGGGGCCGTGCCTGCCGGGGTTGTCATGCGTTTCCTCTGGACTCTCGTTCCTTGTCCCGACCGTAGCCAAGGCGGCGGCCGCTGCAATGAAAAAGGGCGGCGGCCCTTCCGAACCACCGCCCCTGTTGTCGCTCCAGCGTGATCAGTACCGGACGGTCAGCGAAGCCGAAACCGTGCGCGGCGGGCCATAGAAGGCCGAGATCGAGTTGTTGAACGTCGCCCCGGCGAAGTTGTAGCCGCCGATGCGATATTCCTCGTCCGTCAGGTTCTTGCCGAAGATCCCGACCTGGTAGTGGCCGCTCGGCGAGGTCCAGACCGCCGACAGGTCCACCAGGGTGTAGGCGTCCTGGTCCAGAACCGGATCCGGCGCATCGAACAGGCTGAAGTCACCGCGATAGGCCAGCGACGGCGTGATCGCCAGTTCGCCACCGGCCAGGTCACCGGTCCAGGTCACGCCCCAGTAGGCGGTCCATTCCGGCGAGTTCTGCGGTGTGCGGATGTTCGAGATGTCGACCGGCGTCCCCGTCACCAGCGTGATGAATTCGTCGAACTCATTCTTCAGATAGCCGACGGCGAAGTTGGACGTCAGGTTGTCGGTCAGGAAGGCGGTGCCCTCGAACTCGAAGCCGTAGATGGTGGCCTGGCCGACGTTGTCGACGACCGAGGCGATACCGGTCGCCGGCAGCGTCGCGACCTGCTGGGTCGTGATCTGGAGGTCCTGATAGTCCGAATAGAAGACGGCCGAAGCGAACGACAGGCGGCGATCGAACGCCGTACCCTTCAGGCCCAGCTCATAGGCCGTGACCGTCTCGGGGTCGTAGCCATTGACCGTCTGGGGCACCAGGGCCGCGTCGCCGCGCATGTCCCAGCCACCGGACTTGAAGCCCTGGCTGACCGAGGCATAGCCGGTCAGTTCCTCGGTGAAGTCGTAGGAGATGCTGGCACGCGGCGTGAACTGCTCGAAGCTGTCCGAAGCCGTGTAGCTGGTGCGGGTGGCGAAGACCGGGCGAGCCGCGCCGCCGGTCAGGGGCGTGCGGGCCGCGCCCAGATAGAACAGGCGTTGGACACCGGCGTCCTTGTCATCGCGGGTATAGCGGCCACCCAACGAGGCGTGCAGCCGGTCCGACAGGTCGAAGCTGACGTCGGCATAGGCCGAGAAGGACTCGGTGTTGACGTAGCCCGCGGCAGCGATGGCCAGTCCGAGGTTGCCGGCAATGGTGTCGAACACACCCGAGCTCTCACCGTCGAGGTAGTAGAGGCCGGCGACGCCCGACCAACGCTCGCCCTCGAAGATCGCCTGGACCTCCTGGGTGAACTGGTCGTCCGCATAGATGGCGGGGACGTCGAGGAAGGGCTGCGGCGTCTGGTCGAAATCGATCACCGTGGCCGTGTCACCGCTGCGCCAAGCCGAGATCGACTTCAGGGTCAGCATGTCGTTCACGACGTATTCAGCCGTGATCGACGTGCCTTGGGTCACGACCTCCTGATTGCCGCGGATGCCGGCGTTGGTGTCGTAAACACTGGCCGGAGGCGTGAAGCCGCCCACGGTGGAGTTCACTTCACGGTGACCGTGGCGGGGATTGGAGTCGTCCTCGACGCGATCGAAGGCCAGGCGAACGAACAGGTTGTCCGTCGGGGTCCACTCCGCGCTGGCGCGGTAGGCCGTGACGTTCTTGTCGTACTGGTCCTCGCCGGTGAACAGGTTCGTGCCGTAGCCGTCGCGGTCATACTTGGCGAAGGCGCCCCCGATCGAAAGCTGGTCGGTGAAGGGCAGATCGGCGGCCACGACGATGTCGCGCTGGTTGTAGCTGCCCAGCGTTCCGCGCGCCATGAAGTTGGGCTCACTGCCGAGCCGGCGGGTCACATACTTGATGGCACCACCGATGGTGTTGCGGCCGTAAAGCGTGCCCTGCGGGCCCCGCAGGACCTCGATGCGCTCGACATCGAAGATGTCCAGCACCGCGCCTTGCGGGCGAGCGACGTAAACGTCATCGATATACAGGCCAACGCCGGGCTCGAAGCCCCACAGCGGGTCTTGCTGGCCGATGCCGCGGATGAAGCTGATCAGCGTCGAGTTCGAGCCGCGGGCCACCTGGACCGTGGCGTTCGGGGTCTGCTGCTGCAGGGCGGTGATGTCCACCGCGCCGGTCTGCTCCAGTCGTTCGGCCGACAGGGCGGACACCGCGATCGGCACATCCTTCAACTGTTCGTCGCGGCGACGCGCGGTGACGATGATCTCGTCCAGCGCTGTGGCTTCTTCCTGCGCCGGCGCAGCGTCTTGCGCCATGGCCATGCTCGACACGGCGCTCCACGCCGCTCCCGCCAGCAGCACGCTCTTCATGATTCTGTTCATGTGAAATTCCTTCCCCGATGCATTGTCCAAGGACGCTTTATTCAGCGTTCAATGATTTTCCGAGAAACTGACCGGGTTTGGAGCCGCTGTCAAACAGCCGGGCCCGCTGGATGGCTGGACGGTTGTGCCGTGTGGCGCCGTTGCACCCGGTCATTGCGAGGGACTAGCTTCAAGGGATGACAAAGCTTGACCTGCCGCCCCCTGTCGGCCCCGCAAGGCGAGGAAGACCTCCCAAGATCAAGGCCGGGGTGGCCGGGGACACGCGCGATCTGATCCTGGATGCGGCCGAGGACCTGTTTTCCAAGCACGGGTTCTATGGGGTGACGATCCGCGAGGTGGCGCGCGAGGCCGGTGTCGATACGGCGCTCGTTCATTATTACTTTGGGGCCAAGCGGGGCCTTTTCGACGCCGTTTTCCTTCGCCGGGCCGAAGTCTGGAACAATGAGCGGGTCGACGCGATCAACCGCTATTCCCTAGGCCACGCCGGCGCGATGACGCTCGAGGGCCTGCTGAGGGCGTTTCTGGAGCCCCCGTTTCAATGGTCGCTGAAGGGAGGACCGGGCTGGAAGCACTATTCGGCTCTCGTCGCGCAGACGAACGCCAACCCGACGTTCGGCGGCGAAACCATGGCCCGCTATTTCGACCCGGCGATCCGCAGGTTGATCGAACTGGTCAAGGTGGTCCTCCCCGACGCCCGCGAAGTCGATCTCTACTGGGCCTACCACAACCTGTCCGGTGCTCTCACGCTGACCCTGGGTGAGACCGGTCGTCTTGACAGGCTTTCGGGGGGGCTCTGCCGCTCGGGAGATCTGGAGACCGCGTGCGACTACATGGTGCGGTTCGCCGCCGCCGGATTCCGCGCTGTCTGTCCGCCAATGGAGACCTGAGCCACCTCCGACGTGGGGCAACGTGTCCCTGTCGGGCCAAGCTCAGAAAATGGCGCGAATCACGCCGGGTCAGTAGTCTCGACCCATGGTCCGGACCTCCGAAGAGGTAACTGCCGTCCTCTCGTCCCTGTCGGATCTCGACAAGGGCATCCTGCGCTGTGCCGCCGTAGGGTTGACCTCGAAGGAGATATCCCCGCTCGTAAGCCGGTCGCACCACACGATCGATGATCGCCTCAAGATCATGGTCAAGCGCCTTTCGGCGCGCGATCGACATCATGCGGGCCGGATGTTGTTGCTGCATGAGAGTGGCGCGGACCCCCTCAACGGTTGGGGGCCCCAATCGTCGGTGATGGCGTCTGGCACCCACCTGGTTTCGAACACCTCAGAATCAGGAGGAATCGATGACGGGTCAGACTTTTCACAGACGCGCTTCAGCACCCACGATCGACAGTTCGATCATCGCCTTTCCGCCGACCCTGCAACTCCCGCCTCTCACACCGGAGCAGAGGCTCAGCTTGCTGGCAGAGCAGGCGGAATTCGATCGCCGCTTTCCGCCCTCGAGGCGTCGGGACGACGACATCCTCATCGTCAGCTGGTCGGAAATTCAGAGGCAGTTCCTGGATCTCTGCGCCCCATGGGATCAATCGGACCAGGCCGTCATGATCCGGGTCGCGCAGCAGAACTCGGCCTACGAGTCAGCGGAAAAGACGCTCCGCGGTCTTTTCGTTTTGAACCATATGCGGACATCGATCGATACGCCGATGCCTGGGACGTTCCGGAGCAGGAGCCGAAGCTCCTCAGGGCGATGAAGCTCATGTCCCACATGCTGGTGTCGAGCCTGGCTTGCGGAGCGTTGATGCTGCTGGTGATCACGTGCGTCGAGGCGGCGACCTCCTAGATCGCCGCCAACGCTTGATCAAGGCTGCAGGCGATACCCTCCTGAATCGGTCAGGAGCAGCCGGGCCAGGCCAGGCTCGGGTTCGATCTTCTGGCGCAGGCGGTAGATGTGGGTCTCAAGCGTGTGGGTCGTGACCCCGGCGTTGTAGCCCCAGACCTCGGTCAGCAGCTCCTCGCGCGAAACCGGCTTGGCCCCCGCGCGATAGAGATACTTGAGGATGTTGGTTTCCTTCTCGGTCAGCCGGATCTTCTTGCCGCGTGTATCGATCAGCACCTTGGCGGCTGGCCGGAACTCATACGGACCAATCTGGAAGACGGCGTCCTCGGACTGCTCGTGACTGCGCAGATGCGCCCGGATGCGGGCGAGCAGGACCGCAAACCGGAAGGGCTTGGTGACATAGTCATTGGCCCCGGCATCCAGTCCAAGCACCGTGTCGGAGTCTGAATCCTGAGCCGTCAGCATGATGACCGGTGTGGACACACCGTCCTTGCGCAGGAGGCGACAGGCTTCTCGGCCGTCCATGTCCGGCAGATCGACGTCCAGCAGGATCAGGTCGGCGCGGACCTCCCGACCCAGGCGGACCCCCTCGGTCGCCGTGGAGGCCTGGATGGTCTTGAACTCCTCGTGCAACGCCAGCTGCTCGGCCAGGGCCTCGCGCAGGTCGTCGTCGTCGTCGATGATCAGGAGAGTCTTGGCTGTTGGCATGGACCTAACATGGCGAGGCTTGTCGTTTCCGCCAAGGCAGACGTCGAAAACGATTGAGATTCAGGCGCTAGAGGGCTCTGGCGTTGTATTTCGTTCCCCGAAAAGCGCCGTCCCGAGCCGGACGTGGGTCGCCCCGAGTCGAATTGCGGCCTCATAGTCGCTGCTCATCCCCATCGAGAGAACGCGCAGACCGTTTCGCGCGGCGATCTTCGCAAGAAGCGCGAAATGCAGGGTCGGCTCCTCCTCGGCGGGAGGAATGGCCATCACCCCCTCGACGTCCAGATCCGCAGCTCGCGCCGACGCGATCAGGGCGTCAACGTCGCGCGGTGATACCCCCGCCTTCTGGGGCTCTTCGCCCGTATTGACCTGGATGAGCACGCGAGGGCGGAGACCAAGCTTCTTCTGGGCGGCACCAAGAGCGCCGACCAACTTCTCTCGGTCCAGCGTCTCGATGACATCGAACAGGGCGACGGCGTCTTCCGCCTTGTTGGATTGCAGCGGACCGATCAGGCGCAGTTCGAGATCGGACAGCGCCGGGCGGCGATCGGTCCAGCGTCCTTGCGCCTCCTGGACCCGGTTCTCACCGAAAACCCTGAGGCCCGCAGCGAGCGCTGCATCGATAGCCTCGGGCGGCTGTGTTTTGGACACGGCCGTCAGTGTCACAGACGCTGGATCGCGCCCCGAAGTGCGAGCGGTGGCATCCATGCGCGCGCGGATCGCCGCCAGACGCTCCGACAGACTCTGGCTGGACGGCGTCACGGAAGCGGGGGAAGAGGCGGCCATGGAGGATGCGTCGCGTTCGGAAGGAGCCCGCCTGTGGGCCGGAGCACAGGCTCTAGCCCGCGCGCGGCAGGCTGTCAGGGGGGGCGAACCGTCGCGTGTCCCGCCCTTGCTGTTCCTGACCGATCCAGAACGAACGCCCCGCCCCTGGGAGATCGCCGCTCGCATGCCGCCGGGCTCGGGCGTTATCCATCGCGGCTTCGGCCGGCCAGAGTCGCTGGAAGAGGCGCTCCGGTTGCGCGCCGTGACGCACGACCGGGGCATGGCGCTGCTGATCGGTCTGGATGTCGACCTGGCCGATGCGGTCAAGGCGGACGGCGTGCACCTGCCCGAACGAAGCCTCAGCGCCGCCTACGCTCTATCCGGCAGACGGCCCGGCTGGATCCTGACCGGCGCAGTTCACTCGGTGGAGGCGGCGCGGGCCGCCCGCGATCTGGACGCCATCCTTCTTTCACCGATCTTCCCTGCTGGCGGCACCTCAGCGGCCAAACCCGCTTTGGGCACGGACGCCTTGCGTTCGGCCTGCTCTGGCTCCACGCCGGTGCTCGCCCTGGGCGGCGTCACGCTGGAGGCTATGGGTTCTCTGGGCGAAACCGGCTGCGGAGGCGTGGCAGCGATCGACGGGATCATCAGTGCTTTTGTACTGTGACGCCTCAGGGAAGGTCGCGCAGGAACTCGAAGATTTCTGATTTGGCGACCGGCTCATCCAGCATAGGCGCATGGCCGACGCCGGGCACCTCGACGTAGCGCATCGACGGCGCGGCCTTCTGCATCCGCTGGGCGATGTCGGCGCTCAACAGGTCCGAGGTCTCGCCACGGATCAGCAGGGTCGGCCGCTTCTTCGCCAGTCGACGGAAATAGGGCCAAAGGTTGGGCGCAAGAGCCTTGGCCCCTCCTGCCTTGATGGGGACGGAGATGTCCGGGTCATAGTTCAGGACCGGCGATCCTTCGGTCCCCTCGCGGAAGATGCGCCGGGCGAACGCGTCCCAGTCGGCGTCCGCATAGTGGGGGAAGGCAACGCCGTTGATCTCCCGGGCGTAAGCGGCAGCGGCCGACCAGGTGGGCGTATCCACCGGCTTGCCCGAATAGCTGGCGATCCGCGCCAGTCCGGCCTTATCAACCTCCGGCCCGATGTCATTCAGGATCGCAGCGGCAACGACGCGGCTCTTCAGGGCCGTCAGCGCCATGGTGATGAGACCGCCCATGGATGTCCCCAGGAACACAGCCCGTGTGATCCCTGCTGCTACCAGAAGCGTCAGCACGTCCTTGGCATAGACGGGCGGCTGGTAGGTCATCGGGTCGGTGGCGCGATCCGACTGACCGCGTCCACGCACGTCGACCGCGAGCACGCGCCGTCCGCTGCGGGCGATCAGGCCCGCGATATGGTCGAAGTCGGCGGCATTACGCGTCAGCCCGTGAATCGTGATGACCGGCAGCTTCGCTGGCCCGTCCCCGCCGACATAGTCGAGAGCATACAGGCTCAGCCCATCGTGAGAGGTCCCTCTCCGCTCAGCGTAGGGTTG
>JADCBH010000100.1 GCA_020253595.1 Brevundimonas sp. | reverse complement strand
GCAGATCAGGCCCGTCTCGCCCGGCGCGAAGCCCTCGTTGTGCAGGTGGAAGGCGATGATGGAGCCCGCCGAGGAAGTGTTGGCGTACTCGTCCAGGATGATGACGTTCTCGTCCTCGGACGGATCGCGGCCCAGCACCTTGCGGCCGATCATCTGGTTCATGTTGATGTTGGCCTGGTGCAGCCACAGGCGCTTCAGGCCCGTCGGGTCGAGACCCAGGTCGCCGGCGTGCTCGACGATCATGTCAGAGACCATCGGCACCACGTCCTTGAAGACCTTGCGGCCCTGCTGGATGAACAGCTTGTCGTCCTGGGGCCCGGCCTTCGATGCCGAGGTCGGGGGTACGGCCTGATCGGTCGGCAAGGCCCAGCGGTTCAGGAAGCCGAAGTTGTTGCGGATGTTGTTGGAGAACTCGGTCTTCAACCGGGTGCCGAGGATGTCCCAGCCGCCCGGACCGGCGGTCTCGGCGCTCTCGACGATGACGGCGGTGGCCACGTCGCCGAAGATGAAGTGGCTGTCGCGATCCTTGAAGTTCAGGTGGGCCGAGCAGACCTCGGGGTTGACCATCAGCACCGCCTTGGTCGAGCCCGAGGCGATGAAGTCGGCGGCGGTCTTGATGCCGAAGGTGGCCGAGGAGCAGGCCACGTTCATGTCGAAGCCGAAGCCGTCGATGCCGAGCGCCTGTTGAATCTCCACCGCCAGCGCCGGATAGGGACGGGGCATGTTGGAGGCGGCACACAGGACCGCGCCGATCTCACTGACAGGCTTGCCCCAGGCCTCGATCGCCTGACGCGCGGCCTTCACCGCCATCTCGGCCATGATCGACAGTTCGTCGTTGGTGCGCTCGGGAAGGTTCGGGGCCATCCGCGACGGGTCCAGGATGCCGGCCTTGTCCAGGACGAAGCGGCTCTTGATGCCGGACGCCTTCTCGATGAACTCGACCGAGGAGGGCGTCAGGGCCGCGACGTCGCCCTCTGCGATCTGCAGCGCGTGGTCGGCGTTCCAGCGCTCGGCCCAGGCATTGTAGGCGGCGACCAGCTCTGCGTTGGAGATGGACTGCTCCGGCGTGAACAGGCCGGTGGCGGCGATGACGGCGTGAGGCACTTTTCTTTGTCCCTATCGCTCAGCGCGCGGCGCTTCGCTCCTTGAGGGACAGTTGGCGGGCTGTCCCGATCGCCCGGCTCGTGGAGCCGCGCTAGGTGAGGGACGATATCCCTCTGGTTTGAGGTCTCAATAGGACGGCGGCGGACGCCGGTCGAGACTGGCGTTGATCCCCTTCCACCACCGGGCGATCTGGTTGGAGGGTGGAGGCGGGGCAGGGGTCTCGCGTTCGCGGATCAGGCGCTCGACCAGATCCTCGGCTTCGCAGGGCCAACCCTCGGGCGTGATGTAGATCGGATACTGGATCAGGGCGGCGGCGACGAGGGCATCCAGGCTGGCCCGGCGTGACCTGCGCTCGAAGGTCATGTGATCCGCGGTCAATCCCCAGCCTGCGTAGAAGGGCCGTCCGTAGGCGGACACGGCCTTGCCGCGCAACAGAGCCTCGAACCCCGACAGGGACGTCAGGGTGGCCAGCCTGTCGCAGGCCTCTAGACAGTCGATGATGTCCAGATCGTCGGCCACGGCATCGACCGCGGTCATGGCATGGGCGTCCAGCCGCCCGGGTCGATTGCCGCTCATGACGTCCGGGTGGTTGCGGTAAATCAGGAAGGCGTCCGGGAAATCGGCGCGCGCCGCTTCGACCAGGCCGGAGTTGGTGCGGACGTCGCCGCAGCCCTTGAGGATCGACTTGTCGTTCTCGACCTGACCGACGACCAGCAGCTTCATCCGGTCAGAGGGCCAGTCCGGACGGGCCGCGCCGGCTGCGAGGTTGTATTTCGACAGACCGGCATCGACGATCCGGGCGCGAAGGGCGGCAGCGCGGGCCAGCATGGGCGGGTCCTGATCGCCATCCTCGATCAGACGCTCCAGCCGGGAAGGCGCGGTCGGGTCGTAGTAGACGCCGAGGTCGTCCAAGGCGACGCTCAGGGCTCCAAAGAAGTCCGAACCCAGGCCGCGCGAGCGGATGAACCCGTCCTCCATACGCACCACCGGAGCGGAGGTGGCCGCGGCTGCCGCCGCGATCTCCGGCGTCTCCTTGCCGGCCCAGTAAACGAGGTGCCCGCCCGTCGTCTCTGCGTGGGCGGCGGCGCGTGAGGAGCTAGTGAAATACTTCAGGTGCGTCCGGGGTCCGTTCAACAGGCGCCTTACCTGCGGTTTCTTGGCCGGTGCGAAGCCGACGGCTGACCAGTCGCCAGCTAGCCGCTCGGCCCGATCGCGCAGGGTGATCAGCCGCTCGACCACCGTTTCTACCTCGCATCGCTGGCCGGTCAGCGGGTCAACATAGCGCGGATAGGCGATGAAGGCGGCGGCGGCGAGCGTCTCGATGTCTCGCGCAACGTTGCGGCGGCCGGTCTGCACCTCGTCGGTCGTCAGTCCCCAGCCGGAATAGAAGGGCGCGCCGAAACAGCGGACGGGCAGCCCGCGAAGCAGGGCCTCGAACCCGAGCGCCGACGTCACGCACCAGACAGCGTCCACTGCGGCCAGCAGATCGGCCGCCCGCACGTCCGTATCGATCAGGGTGACCCCGCCAAGCTCGCTCTCGGGGATGCAGCCCTTCTTGCGACCGGCGGCGACCGCCGGGTGGCGCTTGACGATCAGTTGGGCGTCCGGGTGCTCGGCGCGTGCGGTTCGCACCATGCACACGAAACTGTCCGCGCTGGCCATGCCGCAGGAAATGGAGGCGTCACCGGCGGTCTGGTCGACCAGCAGGATGCGCTGACCCGGCTTGAGGATGGAGGGCTCCAGCGCCTCGCCCATGTTGGTCTTGGACAGGCCTGAGCTGACGATGCGGCCGATCAGTGCCCGCGCCCGCGCCCGCATGGCGGTGTCACACCAGTCGTCGGCCGTCTGAAGGAGTTGTTCGAGGCGCGAGGGCCGGGTCGCGTCATAGTAGACGCCGACCTCATCGACGATCAGGCTGAGCGTGGCCGCCCCGCTTTCGCCCAGGCCGACGGATCGCAAGAATCCGTCTTCCAGCGCGATGTAGGGCAGGTTCGTCCGGTCCGCGCGACGGCGTCCGCCCGTCGATGTCGGCTTCAGGCCCCAGCCGACGATAGCCTCGACGGCGGCGATCGGGCTGGCGCGCAGGTCCAGATCATCGAGGAAGGTCCGCAGGAACGGCGTGTTCCAGATGCCGGGGGAGCAGACCCAGGCGCGGCGCTTGGAGGGGGAGGGAGGCAATCGGGACGCTTTCGCCGCGCAGTTCAGCCTCGATCCTCTATCGGCACGCCGCCGCGCGGTCCAGCAGGGCGCGGGCCTGATCCAGATGCAGTCGCTCGACCATGGCCCCGTTCACCCGGATCGCGCCCCGACCCTCGGCGTCGGGCGCCGCGAAGCCCGCCACAATCGCTTCGGCCGTCGCGATCTCGTCGGGTGTGGGCGAGAAGGCGGCGTGGGCGGCCTCGATCTGGTTGGGATGGATCAGGCTCTTGCCGTCGAATCCGTAAAGCCGTCCCTGGGCGCATTCGGCAGTCAGTCCGTCCGCGTCCTCCAGCCGGTTGAAGACGCCGTCTATGGCAAGCAGGTCGTGGGCGCGGGCGGCTGCCACCGTCGCCGCCAGCCAGGGCTTCAGCGGCTCGCGGTCCCGGGAGTTGCCGGTCCCCAGGGCCTTGGCCAGATCATTGACCCCCAGCATCAGTCCCGCCAGCGGTTCGCCGGCACCCGCTATGGCGGGCAGGGCCATCAGGGCCTGTGGGGTCTCGATCATGGCGACAAGCCCGGTTCCCTCGGGCATGCGCGCGCCGTAGGCGTCGATGATCCCGGGCTCCTCGACCTTGGGGGCGATGACGAAGTCGAGCCTCAGGTCCGCGAGCGCGGCCAGATCGTCTTCGCCCCACTCGGTGCCCAGGGCGTTGACGCGGACAGCGATCCTTTTGGCAAAGCCGCCGGTCCGGATGGCGTCGACGGCGGCGCGACGCCCCTCGGCCTTGCTCTCGGGCGCGACCGCGTCCTCGAGATCCAGAACGACGACATCGGCGTCCAGCGTCCGCGCCTTCTCGATCGCCCGCGCGTTGGAAGCGGGCAGAAACAGCAGGCTGCGGACCAGCGCCATGATCAGACCCGTCCGGTGACGGGCACCAGGGCACCGGTGATCGCCCGGCTGGCCGGAGAGCCGAGGAACAGGATGACGGCGGCAAGGTCGGACGGAGCCACCCACTTCGCCGGATCGACGTCCGGCATGTCCTTGCGGTTCTGCGGTGTGTCGATGATCGAGGGCAGGACCGCGTTGGCCGTGACCGATGTCGCCTTCAGTTCCTCGGCAAGCGCCTCGGTCAGCCGGTGGACGGCGGATTTGGACGCGGCGTAGGCGCCCATGCCCGCGCCGGCCTTCAGCGCGGCGGCCGAGCCGATGTTGACGATCCGGCCTTCGGAGGAGGCTTTCAGGTACGGCAAGGCCGCGCGCGACGCGTTCAGGGCGGTCGTCAGGTTCAGCGCGAACATGCGGTCCCAGGCGGGCTTGTCGTCGTCGACGGTCTGCCAGACGAAGCCACCGGCAATGTTCAGCACCGCATCGATGCCGCCGAACCGTTCGACCACCGATGCCATGGCCGCCTGCGCCGCTGGCGGATCGGTCAGATCGATGCCGGCGACTTCAAAGGCCCCATCTGGCGCGCTCTGGCCGGTTGCGTGATCGATCAGGGCGACGTTCAGCCCGTCGGCCAAGGCCGCCTCGACCACAGCCCGGCCCAGAATGCCGTGTCCGCCCGTCACCACCACCGTCCGCTGCGCCATCATCTGCTCCTTGTCGTCGCCGTTCCTTGTCGCGTTCGCCAGACGGGGGCAAGCCGCGTCACAAATCTCGGATTGATGCGGCGGGCCGAAAGCCCTAGGTGCGCGCGCCATGTCCGCGTCCGCCGCCCTTTCCCCAGCCCTCCGGATCGCGCCGGAAACGCCCGCCGACGCCGCTGCGGTCGAGGCGCTGGTTCTGGACGCCTTCGGCCCCGGTCGCTTCGCCAAGACGGCAGAACGCCTGCGCGAGCGGGCGAGGATGGTCGCAGGGTTTTCCGCCTGGATGGATGGGCGGCTGGTCGGATCCGTGCGGCTGTGGGCCGTGACGGTGGGCGAGGTCCCCGCGCTATTTCTTGGGCCCATTGCCGTGGCGAGCGATATGCGCGGCGGAGGTCTGGGCGCGGAGTTGGTCGCGGCCTGTGTGGACGAGGCTCGGCGCCAGGGCGTGGCCGGTGTGCTGCTGGTCGGCGATGCCCCCTATTTCTCGCGGTTCGGCTTTGTGATGGCCGAGGGCGCGACCCTGCCGGGCCCGGCCGATCCGCGCAGGGTGCTCTGGCTGCCGATCGGACAGCCGAACGCGTCCGGGTCTGTTCGTCCGGCCTGATCCCCGGGCTTTCGCCGGGCGGCGACGCGGCCTAAGTCTGATGCCATGAGCGAAGCCGAGACCACGACGGGCATCGCGGCGGTCGCCGAGGCTGCCAGGGCCGCGCGCGGCCTGCCGCCGGTCCATCTGTGGAACCCGGCCCACTGCGGCGATATCGACATCGTCATTCGGGCCGATGGCCTCTGGATGCACGAAGGTTCGCCCATCGGCCGGGCCGAGCTGGTGCGCCTGTTCTCGACGGTTCTTCGTCTCGACCCTGACGGCTATCATCTGGTCACGCCGGTCGAGAAGCTGAAGATCCGGGTCGAGGACCTGCCGTTCCGGGCCGTGGCGATGCGGCGCGAGGGCGACGATCTGGTCTTCACGACCGATGTCGGGGATGAGGTTCGCGCCGGACCTGACAATGCCATCACGGTGGAGACCGATGCTGTGACCGGGGAGCCTGCGCCCCGCGTCCACGTGCGACGAGGGCTGGAGGCGCGGATCGTCCGGACCGTGTTCTACGATCTGGTCGAGATGGCCCAGGAACGGGACGGACGGCTGGCCGTGTTCTCTGGCGGGGTCTGGTTTCCGCTGGGACCGCCGGGCGCAGGGTTGTCATGAGCCTGACGACGTTGAGAGAGCGCCTGGCCCAGCACCTGCTGACGCCCGCAGACTGGCGGCTTGAGGCTGGGCCGACACGCTCGGACTTCGATCTCAACCCCGGGGCTTCGCGTTGGGTCGAGGGGCCGCTGAAGCCTGCGGCGGTGCTGATCGCGCTGGTGGCGACCGATGACGGGGCTCGCGTCCTGATGACCCGGCGGGCCGACAGCCTGGCGCGCCACACCGGCCAGATCGCCTTTCCCGGCGGCCGGCTCGATCCGGGCGAGACGGCGGTCGATGCGGCCCTGCGCGAGGCATGGGAGGAGGTGGCGCTGGATCCTGAGGCCGTCGAGGTATTGGGCCTGTCCGACGCCTATGAGACCGGGACCGGTTACCTCGTCACGCCGGTGGTCGGATGGCTGGCGGACCGGCCGACCCTGACCGCGTCGCCGAATGAGGTCGCCGAGGTTTTCGAGGTCCCCTGGGACGTCCTGATGGACCCGGCCATGCTGAAGCGGGACCATCTGGAGACGCCCGCCGGCGTGCGCCGCAGGTTCTGGTCGGTGACCTATGAGGATCGCTACATCTGGGGGGTGACGGCCGGCATCGTTCGTGCATTGAGGCTCCGCCTCTACGGTGACGAGGGCGATCCGATGCTTGCCACGACCGAGGACGCGGCGTGAGCGGTTCGCTCGAAGGACAGCCCTGGCTGAACGACCCGGCGACTGTGCGGGTCATGGATGCGCTGGAGGCCGCGGGCGGGGCTGACTGCGCCCGTTTCGTCGGCGGGTGCGTCAGGAACAGTCTCGTCGGCCGGCCGGTCGACGACATCGACATCGCCACGCGGCTCAAGCCCGAACAGACGATGGCGGCCCTGAAGGCGGCGGGCATCAAGTGTGTTCCCACCGGACTGGCCCACGGCACGGTCACGGCGGTCGCGGATCGCAAGCCGTTCGAGATCACGACCCTGCGCCGGGACGTCGAGACGGACGGCCGCCATGCCGTCGTCGCCTTCACCGACGACTGGGGCGAGGACGCCCGGCGCCGCGACTTCCGCCTGAACGCGCTCTACGCGGACCGGTCCGGCCACATCTTCGATCCGACGGCGGGCGGACTGGAGGACGCGCTGGCGGGCCGTGTGGTCTTTGTCGGAGATCCGCATCAGCGGATCGAGGAGGATCACCTCCGCATCCTGCGCTTCTTCCGCTTTTTCGCCTGGTATGGGCGCTCGGAGCCTGACCCGGGGAGCCTTAAGGCCTGCGCCGGTCACGCCGATAGCCCCTCGCGACTTTCGGCCGAGCGGGTGTCCAGGGAGCTGTTGAAGCTGCTGGGAGCCCCCGATCCGCGCCCATCGGTGGTGGCGATGCGTGGGGCCGGCGTGCTGGAGCGCCTGCTGCCGGCCGTGCCGGATCTCAGCGCCTTCGAGGCCCTGGTCGACCTGACCGAAGATCCCGTGCTCCGCCTGTCTGCCCTCTTGCCGGACGATCCGGATGAGGTGGCCCGGACCGCGTCCGCCCTCAGATTGCCCCGCGCGATCGAGTTTCGCCTTGCGGCGGCCGCCCAGGGTCCGCTCGATCCGCAGACCCTGCCGCCGGCCCTGCGAGCGCTGATCTATCGAGCCGGCGCGGAAACCGTGCGGGACCGTCTGCTGCGCGGTCAGGCGTCCAGCGGCGTTTCCGCAGGGGACGGCCTTGCGCTGGTCGCCAGCTGGTCGCCGCCCCGGATGCCGGTCGGCGGGCGAGAGGTCGCAAGGCTGGGCATCCCGCCGGGACCAGACACCGGTCGCATCCTGACGGCCTTCGAGGAGGAATGGATCGCCGCCGACTTCCCCGATGCCGGCCACGACGAGCGCCTCAGGCGGCTGGCCCGTCAGCCGATCTGACCAGGCTTACGACCACAGGACGGTGGTCCGATCCCGTATCCCCGGCGATCCGGCGATCGGTCAGGGCCAGGTCCGGGGTGCGATACACCTGATCGATGGTGATGCCTGCCCAGGACGGCAGGAAGGACGGCCAGGTGCCCGGCCAGGCGGGTGCTGCAACAAGCCCGCCCTCGGCGCGGACCATGCGTCCGATGCGGGCGGAGGAGACGCTGTTGAAATCTCCGGCGACGACCAGAGGACCCTGGATCGTCCCGCGCCACTCCAGAAGCTCCTGCGTCTGGATGATCTGGGCCCACTGGTACTGATAGGGCCAGGGCCGGGTCAGATGGATGCCCGCCACGGTCACCGGGCCAGTTGGCGTCTCCACCTCCGCTGCCACACCGAACATATGCATCAGCTCGATCGGGCGCTGGGTCAGTGGCCACTTGCTGGCGATCAACATCGTCGACGGCCCAGCGCCGCCCGCGAACCGGGGCGTCGTCACGCGGTGGGGATAGGCCGCCAGCACCCGATCCAGCCCCGGGCGGGACCTGTCGCCGATCTCGATCAACACCACGATGTCCGCGTCGGCCTCACGAACCGACCGGGCGATGGCCTCGACGTCGTCATTTCCGACGAACAGATTGGCGAAATAGAGGGTGAAGCCGGGCTCTTCGCCTGCCCATCCCTTTGCAGGAAACCACTGCGGGGTACCCGCCACGATCACGAACGCCAGGCTGAGCCCGGCGACCGTTCCGGCAACCCTGGACCGGAGCACGAGCGCTGCCGCCAGCAGCAGAACCACTGCCACCAGCGCCGGTCCCACGAACTGGGCGAGGATATCGACCCAGCGGTGGCCATGGCCGCTGAGCGCCGCCAAGGCGATCACGAAGGGGCCGACCGACAGGAGCGCCACAGCCGTCGTCAGGAACCATCGGAGGCGCGGACGGGTCGAAAGCGTCACGATATGTTGCTTTCCTCGGTGAACGGGGGTCGTCTTGGGGCGTTGACCCGCCGCAAGGGAGGGCAGGGATGGCGAAACGGTCGTTCGCGGATATCGAAAAGATCTGGTCCAATGTCGAGGGCATCAAGAAGCTCTCTGACCGGGCCGTGGGCTTTGGCCCCTTCGGTGTGGGCCTCGACGGCCTGCTGACCTGGATCCCCGTCGTGGGCACGGTCTATTCGGTCGGTGCCGGAGGCTGGCTGCTGCTGCAGGCGCTCAGGGCCAAGGCGTCGCCCGGCACGATCCTCAGGATGGTTGGCTACCTCGGCATCGACAGTGCGACGACGGTGGTTGGCGAGGCCGTGCCCTTCGCGCCGGATGTGGTCGACTTCTTCTTTCCCGGTCACCTGTTGGCGGCCAAGGCGCTGCAGAAGGACATCGAGACCACCCACTGGGTCGAGGCCAGCGAGGCTGACGCCCGCACCTCGGGCGATCACGACCGGCATCTCGCCGCCATGCGGGCCGATCCGAAGAAGCGGCGTATCGTCTATCTTCACGACTGAACCCAGCATTCGGCTTGACGGCGACGCATCTGCCCGCCCTTAGTCCCGCCGATGCAGTCGATCCGAGTGGTTCATGGGCCTGATGCTGACGCGAGATGAACTGACCGTGGCGCTTGTCCAGGCCGGTCAGGGCGACCGTTCCGCCTTTCGCACTGTCTATGAGGCGACCTCGGCGAAGCTGTTTGGGGTCTGCCTGCGTATCTTGCCTGACCGCCAAACGGCAGAGGACGTCTTGCAGGACACCTACGTCACAGTCTGGAGAAAGGCCGCGAGCTTTGACGCGAGCCGCGCCAGCCCCATCACCTGGCTGGTGACGATCGCGCGCAACCGCGCCATCGACCGGCTCCGCTCGGCCGCGCCGATGCGCAACGCCGCTCCGGTGGAGGACGCCCACGACCTCGCCGACAGTGGCCCTCTGGCGTCCGACGTTGTCGAGCAGGCCGACGAAGCCGCGCGGCTGAACGGGTGTCTGGAGACGCTTGAGGATCGCGCACGCGCGGTGATCCGCACCGCCTTCTTCGAGGGCGCGACCTATGATGAACTGGCCCGGCGTGAGAATGTGCCGCTGGGCACCATGAAGAGCTGGATTCGCAGGGGGCTGATGCGGCTGAGGAGCTGCCTCGAAGCATGACCGATCCGACCCACACTCCTGACGATGACCGCGCCCTCGCCGGTGAGCTGGCGCTCCGTCTCCTGTCGCCCGAGGACGAGCGGGTGGCGCGGGCTCGCGCAGAATCCGACCCCGCCTTTGCCCGGGAAGTCGAGGCCTGGAACTCCCGCCTCTCCGCTCTCACGGCCGAGGTTCCTGCGGTGGAGCCAGCGGGCGGCGTCTGGGCCCGGGTTCAGGCCGACATCACGCCCGTCGCCAACGACAACAGCCGCGTGGGCTTCTGGCGCGCCTGGGCCGTCGGCTCGACCGGACTGCTGGCCGCCAGCCTGGTCGCTGTCGCGGTCTTGATCGTTCGGCCGGCACCGGCCCCGGTGATCATGGCACCCGAGCCTGAACAGGGTGCCATCACGCGGGTCGCCACGCTGACCCTGTCCGAAGGCGGCGGCCAGGCGATGACCGTCGCCTACGACACCCTGACCGGAAACCTCTTCCTGGCACCGACATCGTCGATGGCGGGTGCCCAAGGGGTGCCGCACCTCTGGCTGGTCACGCCAGAGGGCGGGGTCCAGCTGGTCGGGGCCATCGACGGCGAGAGCGTATCGCGCCACACCCTGCCCGAGGACCTGGCGGGGCAGGCCGGGTCGGCGACTGCCGTGGCCATTTCGATGGAGGCCCCCGGTCACACCCCCGGTCAGCACCAGCCTGACGGGCCTGTGGTGGCGTCCGGCGAGCTTCAGCAGCTCTGACCCATCCGCGCGCCGTCACGCGTCGTCGATGAACTGACCATCGCGTTTGGACGCCGACCCCCGGCGTCCGGGTCCTGACAGCCGCGCGCTGGTCTGCCGGGAGGCCTCCCAGTCCTTCCAATGGCCTCCCCGCAGCGGGCTGTTTTTCCCAATCATGCAAACTTACGCCGAAAAGACGCGTGAAATCAACGGATGTTCGCACTGAGGCGTGCTGAACGCGCCCGCATTCGCGGCTCACCCAGACTGGTCTCCGAACCGAAACGGAGATCGTTCATGTCATCCAGCCACAGCGCCCGCCTGACCCTGCCCTATGTCGCGGCGGGCCAGCTTCAGAAGCACGTCACCGTCAATGAAGCGCTCGCCCGCCTCGACACCTTGACCCAGCTGTCCGTGGTCAGTCGGACCACGACGGTCGAGCCGGACTCCTTGGACTCCTTGGACTCCGTGGACTCCTTGCACTCGATGGCGGAGGGCGATCTTTACATCCTGCCTCCGGGCGCCGTCGGGCAGTTCTGGTCCGATTGGAACGCGGGGGATCTGGTCCGCGCCGAGAGCGGCGGCTGGGTGCGCGTGCCTGTTCCGGTCGGGGCGGTCGCCTTGGTCCGGGATCGCGAGGAGCTGATGGTGCGCGAGGCTGGCGGTTGGACACCGCTGATCCGCCGGGGCCACCACCAGAACCTGACCCTGCTGGGCCTCAACACCGAGGCCGATGTGACCAATCCCTTCGCCGCCAAGGTGAACAAGGCCCTGTGGACGGCCCGACCCGAGGCCGATGGCGGCGACGGTGATCTGCGGATCACCCTGAACAAGGACACGCCGGCCGACGTCCTCTCCCTGCTGTTCCAGACCGGCTACGGCGGCCGGGCCGAGTTCGGCCTGATCGGTGACGACGACCTCGTGCTCAAGGTCTCGGCCGATGGCACTGACTGGTCCGAGGCCTTTCGCATCGACGCCGGGGACGGTCGGGCCTGGTTCCCGCGTGGCGCGGGTCGAGCCGAGGCCGTTCTGCTGACGACAGGAGGCAGCTGGAGCCGGCCAGACTGGGCGCGGCTGCTGGCGGTCACGGCGGT
Organism: Brevundimonas sp.; assembly: GCA_020253595.1. Classification (GTDB taxonomy): domain Bacteria; phylum Pseudomonadota; class Alphaproteobacteria; order Caulobacterales; family Caulobacteraceae; genus Brevundimonas. The sequence continues at coordinate 585 of JADCBH010000100.1, read as the reverse complement.
TGGCGGCGGCGGTGGGGGCGGAGCCGGGGCGTCGGGTACTGGCGGGCTCAGGAACGGCGGCGGCGGAGGGGGAGGTGGGGGCCTGTCAACGGCCCTGTGGCGCACCGCTGACCTGCCGGGGCCGCTGACGGTTGCCATCGGTGCAGGCGGAGCGGCCGGAGCGGACGGCGGCGACACGGTCATCACCTCCGGCGGCGCGACCCTGCTGACCGCGAAAGGCGGAGCAGCCGGCCAGGCTGGGTCAACGGGAGGCGCGGGCGGTTTGGGCGGACAGGGCCTGTGTGGCGGCAATGGCGGTGGATCGACCTCGGCGTCCGCTGTGAGCGGTGTCGGAGGTGCCTTCGCCGCTCCGGCCGCGTCGGGCGGCGGCGGCGCGGGTGGTTCTCTGGAAGCAGGCAGCACGGCCTATCCTGGCGGCTCCGGGGGCGCAGGCGGGTTGCTGGCCTGTCCGGCTCCGGGTGGCGCAGGCGGAGCTTCGGCCGCCGGCCTGGCAGGCACGGCACCGCCCGTGCCGGTCTCCGTCTGCGGCGGGGGAGGGGGCGGCGGTTCGGCCGCGAGCTCGGGCGCGGGCTTCGCCGGTGGTGT
>JADCBH010000010.1 GCA_020253595.1 Brevundimonas sp. | reverse complement strand
CGCGTGGCAGTCTTGCCCCCCCACCTCGACCGGGCTGCCCTTGAGCCGCCCCGCCGCCTGGGCAATCAGCGTCGCAGGAAAACACAGCCCTACCCGGTTCCCGGTCGGTGCCTCAGCCAGCGAAACCCTCACGGCCTCCGCCTGCGCCAGATCGGCCGCCAGACCGTTCATCTTCCAATTGCCGACGATCATCTTCACGGATTGTTTCATCCGGCCTTCCTAGGCACCGTTGCCCGGCCTGCCAAGTCTGGTGGCCGGTCCGCGCTTGCGGCCCCGCCCCGCCCTCCCCTATAGGCGCGGGTGGCGCTCTCCGCCTTTCGTCTCTCGGACCCTTCTCGATGATTTCCGGCTTCCGCGATTTCGCAAAGTCCAAGTGGGCGGTGGCCCTGTTTGCTCTGCTGATCCTCAGCTTCGCTGTAACCGCGGGCACCCAAGCCGACGTCTTCGGCAGCCTGGGTCCAAAGAACGTCATTGACGCGGGCGACCGGTCGCTGACGCCCGCCCAGTTCCGCGCAGACTTCGATCGCATCCGCGGCAACATCCAACAGGAGCAGGGCCGTCCCGTGACGCTGGAGGACCTCGTTAATGAAGGAGCCCACGTCCAGTATCTGGAGAGCCAGACCCGCAGGCTCGGATTCCTGAACTGGGCGCATCAGGTCGGTATTCGCGTCGACGAGTCCCTGGTGCTCGACCGCATTCGCGAGATCCCGGCCTTCTTTGACCAGATTACTGGTCGCTTCGACGAGGCCACTTACCAGCGCATGCTGGCCGAACAGAACATCACGCCGATCCAGCTGGAAGACGAGTTCCGCGACACCGCGGTCAGCGAGCACTTCGCCGCTGCGATCGCGGCCGGCTTGCGCGCGCCTCGCGTCTACGGGGCCCTTGTCGCCGCCCGCGCCTTCGAGACCCGCGACGGACGTTGGTTCACGGTCACCCAGGACATGGCGGGAACGACCCCGCCCCCGACCGATGCTCAGCTTCAGGCCTTCATCAGTGAAAACGCAGCGCAGCTCCGCCGGCCCGAATTCCGCATCGCTTCGGTCATCGTCTTCTCGGACGCGCCGAACGCGACGCCGCCGGCCATCCCCGAAGCCCGCATCGTCGAGCGCTTCAACTTCCGTAGAGAAGCCCTGTCGACACCGGAGCGTCGCAGCTTCGTGACTCTGACCGTCGCCGACCGCGCCGCTGCAGACCGGATCGCCGCCGCCCTTCGTGCCGGGCAGTCACCACAGGCTGTGGCCGAAGCGAACAACATCGAGGCGGTCCCCTACGCTGACCAGCCGCGCAGCGCCGTCACCGACCCGGCCGTCGCCACCGCCGTTTTCGGACTGCAACCCGATGGAGTTTCGGCACCCGTCCAGGCCCGCGTCGGCTTCACCGTCGCCAAGCTAACGAGCGTGACACCCGGTCAGGAAGCGACACTGGAGAGCGTCCGCGACGCCGTCGTGCAGGAACTGCAGCTGGAAGACGCCCGTGCCCGTGTGTTCGAGCGGGTCGAGGCCTACGAAGGTGCCCGCTCGGAAGGCAAGACGCTTGACCAGGCCATTCAGGAGGTCGGTGCCCGCATCGTCCAGCTGCCGCCCTTCACCCAGGACGGCCGTCTGCCGGATGGTCAGCCGCTGAACGCGCCTCCCCAGATCCTCGAAAACGCCTATGCCTTGGCCGCAGGCGCAGAAAGCGAGGTCGTTGACGCCGGCGAGGGCCAGTACTTCGTGGTCCGGCTGGATGAGATCACCCCGGCCGCTCTACCCGCGCTCGCGGAGATCCGCGAGCCGCTGACCCAGTCGTGGATCCAGCGTGAGAATGCGCGGCGTCTGTCAGCGTTTGCTGATCGCCTGGCCACTCGGGTTCGGAGTGGGGAAGACATCGCGGCCGTTGCGGCTTCGGCCGGCGCAACACTCAATACCCGCACCGGGGTCCAGCAGAACGCCGAGGCTCAGACCGATCTGGGCGAGGGCATCCTTCAGGGTCTGTTTGGCCAGGGCCGCAATCAGCTCTTCACTGGCCCCGCATCGGAAACAAGCTACGTGATCGGGCGTGTAGACGCCATTCGTGCTGCCAACGCGACCACCAGCGCGCCTTTCGCCGATCAGATCCGCCCGCGCATTGCTGATGAGTTCGTCGCCGGCATCGGTGAGGTCCTGGTCAATGCGGCGTCTGCAAAGTCCAAGGCCGAAAGCGATCAGGTCCTGGCGTTGCAGACGCTCGGCGTGGACGCCCCGGCGGGAGCCGAATCGGGTTCTACAGCGCCCGCCACCCCGGCCCCATGAGCCCAGCCGACGGCGTCGTCCAAGGTCGTCAGGCCCAGCTCGCCGCTCTGAACGAGGGTCGTCCGGCCCTCTTTCATCGGCGCATCATCGACGACCTCGAGACGCCGGTCTCGGCCTATCTGAAGGTGGGAAACGGGCGACCGTACGCCTTCCTGTTCGAGAGCGTCGAGGGCGGGGCCTGGCGGGGCCGGTACTCGGTGATCGCCCTGAAGCCCGACCTGGTCTGGCGCTGCCGGGGTGACGTCGCCGAGATCGCCGAGGACGAGGACATCGCGGCCGGGCGCTTCACGCCCCAGCCGGGCGGCGCCCTGGACTCCCTGCGTGACCTGGTGGCGGCCTCAAGGCTCGACCTGCCGCCCGCCCTGCCGCCGATGACGGCCGGCGTCTTCGGCGCCGTGGGCTACGACATGGTCCGGCTGGTCGAGCGCCTTCCCAAGGTCAACCCGGACACGCTCGGGCTGTCGGACGCGGTGATG
>JADCBH010000001.1 GCA_020253595.1 Brevundimonas sp. | reverse complement strand
TGTCTCTGAAACGGTGACCGAGCCCGAAGTGGTCGTCGAAGCCGCGCCTGAACCCATTGCAGAACCTGCACCGGAACCCGAGCCCAATGCCGCTCCCGCCGAGCCTGAACCGGAAGCCGCCGCACCGAGCTTGACCGAGATCATCGCCAATGATCCGGCGCAAATCACGGCACCGCCGCCTAAGCCCAAACGCGGGTGGTGGCGTCTCTGACCGATCCACACTAGTTTGGTGCGACGAGGCGGGGGCGCCAGTCACAGGAGTTCGCCATGATCGGGCTGACCCGTCTCGCCTTGCGACCCCTGACCGGGCTTATCGCTGCTGCGGCCATGGTCGCGGCAGCGACCCCGGTCTCGGCGCAGTCGACCATCCGGGACACCGAGGTCGAGGGCATCATCCGCGAATGGTCAGATCCCGTGTTCGTGGCGATGGGGCTGGAACCTGCGGACGTCGAGGTCCTGCTGGTCGCCGACAATGATCTGAACGCCTTTGCCACGCGCGGTCGGATCATGGGCATCAACACCGGCCTGATCCTCAGAACCGATACGCCCAACCAGCTGCTTGGCGTGATCGCCCACGAAGCCGGTCACATCAAGAACCGCCACACCCTGCGCGACGGGGCCCAAGGCGCAGGGATGCAGCCTTTTCTCATGACCATGGCGCTAGGCGCGCTGGCCGTCCTGGCGGGTGAGCCGGGCGCGGGAGCAGCTCTTCTGGGGTCAGGCCAGTATTTTGGCACCCTCGGAGCCCTGCGCTATCTCCAGGGTCAGGAGGGCGAGGCCGATATAACCGCCGCGCGCGGGCTCGAAGCAGCCGGTGAATCCGGCCGGGGCCTCGTGGAGTTCTTCGAGAATTTTCGCAGCCAGGAAGTCTTCTCGGATGCCCGGCGCTTTCCGTACTTCCGCAGCCACCCGCTCTCGGGCCAGCGCATCGAAGCGCTGCGCCGCCCCGTCGAGTCGGCGAGCAACTACAGCCGGACCGACAGCCCGGAGCGCATGGCGCAGCACGCCCTGATCCGGGCGAAGATCGAAGCCTTCATGAACCCGCCGACCCAGACGCTGCGGACCTACCTGGACAACGACACCTCGTTTCCGGCCCGCTATGCCCGCGCGATCGCCTGGTACCGAGACGGGCAGACCCAGCGGGCACTCGACGCCACCGATGCCCTGATCGCCGAGGACGACGACAATCCCTTTCTGTGGGAGCTCAAGGGTCAGATCCTGTTCGAGGAAGGCAGGCCCGCCGAGGCGATCGCAGCGCACCGTCGCTCGGTAGAGCTGCTGCCCGGCGCGCCCCTGCTGCGCATCAACCTTGCCCACGCCTTGATCGAGACCAATGACCCCACCCAGCTGGACGATGCGGTTGACAATCTGAAGCTGGCGACGGCACGCGAGCCGGACAACACCCTCGCCTGGCGTTTGCTGTCCCAAGCCTATTCCAGCCAGGGCAAGGAGGGCGAGGCGCGGCTGGCGTCAGCCGAGTTCTACTGCGCCGCAGGAGGACAGGAGCAGGCGACCCAGTTCGCACTTCGCGCCCGTGACCTCTTGCCCCGAGGCTCTATCGAGTGGCGACGCGCCATGGACATCGTGCTCGCCTCAGGGGCTACCATGGACGACATCGACGACCTGGACCGCCGTCAGGAACGTCGGCGCGGGACCGTCATCGCCCCGCCTGGTGCCTGATCCCGACCTCATCGAGAGACCCATGACCGACGACGCCCCCTCGCCGCCCCCGCCCGCGCGCGATCCCCTGGCCTTCTTCGCCTCTGGCCGTGGAGGCGCGCTCGCTGTCGCCCTATCGGCCATCGCCCTGGGGCTGGCTGCAGTGCCCTATGCGACAGGCGGCGACTTCGGGGAGAAGGTGCGCGCCTATCTCATTGCCAACCCTCAGGTGCTCGATGAGGCGGTGCAGGCCCGGCAGCAGGCGGAAGAGGCCAACCGGGTCGAAACGATCAACGCCAACATCGCAGCCAATGTAGCCCTTCTGGCCCCAGATCCACGTGATCCTTCAATCGGACCGGCCGATGCCAAGGTGACCGTGATCGAGTTCTTCGACTACCGCTGCCCCGGCTGCAAGGCGGTGTCGGAGGACTTCCTCGCCCTCATCCGGGCTCATCCGGATGTCCGCTTCGTCTTCAAGGAGTGGCCGATCCTGGATCGGGGCGATGACACGTCCTCCAACTACGCCGCCCGCGCGGCCCTGGCCGCCCATGCCCAGGGCCGTTACCTGCCGGTCCATCAGGCGCTGATGGCGGAGCCCGCGCTGGACCCCGCCACCGTCGACCGCATCCTGACCGACAACGGCGTTGATCTGGCCCAGGCCCGGGCCGTCATGGCGTCCCCGGAAACGGACGACCTCATCGCGGACATTCACGGCGTCGGACAGATGCTGGGCCTGGCCGGGACCCCGACCTTCCTGATCAACGGCCGGACGACCTCGAGCATCAATCCGGTCGAGGTCTCGGCAGCGATCGAGGCCGCAAAGCGCAGCTAGGCAGGGGCTAAGGGTTCCCGTCTGCCCTAGCGCCCGCCCCCTGCGATGGCCTGGCCGAAGGTCTTCCAGCTCAGCTTCACGTCCGACAGGGCGCCGGCGCGGAAAGCTCGGCCCGCCAGCCAGACCATGAGCAGCGCCACGGCGAACATGCCCGCCATCGTGCCGAAGATCTCGACCATCGGGGGTCCCGAGGGCGCGCGCGCAGCCATCAGGAACGGCGTGAAGAAGGGCACCCAGCTCATGAACCGCACCATGGGCGCGTCCGGGTTCACCAAGGCGAACTGAACCACCAGGATCGGGATGACCAGCACCATCATGATCGGGCCCATCAGGGTCTGGGCATC